>NZ_JBIASO010000011.1:0-180191 GCF_042890865.1 Streptomyces sp. NPDC002018 | reverse complement strand
GTCCCGCGGCGCGGGAGCCGCCGGGTTCGGCCCGGTCCACGGCCGCGCCCAAATACCCCACACAATTTTACGGGGGGGGGGGGGGGGGGCGCCCGGGGCCCCCCCCCCCGGGCCCCCCACACCCGTATGTCCCGACGGCCACCCGGGTGGTCGGGGCGCGTCCCCCGGTGACCCGCCGGGTGACCCGTTCGGCTCCCGGGTGGGCCGTATGCGGCGGTATGACAGGGTGACGGCGGCGGTGACCCGCATGATGGTCCGGTGATCAGTGTTCTGTTCGCCGTCCTGACCGCGATCAGCAACGGCTCCGCCTCGGTGCTCCAGCGCCGGGCCGCCGCCACGGTCCCCGATGGCGAGGCCATGCGGCTCTCGCTGATCCGGCATCTGCTGCGGCAGAAGGTGTGGCTGGCGGGGATCGGCCTGGTGATGGTGGCGGCGGTGTGCCAGGCGGTGGCGCTCGCCACCGGGCCGATCGCCGTGGTGCAGCCGATCTTCGTGATCGAGCTGCCCGCGACCCTGCTGATCGCCGGATATGTCTTCCACCGCCGGCTGCCGCGCACCATCTGGTACGGCGTGGCCGCGGTGACCTGCGGGCTCGCGCTCGGCATGGCCAGCGCGGCGCCCGGCGGCGGCCAGGAGTCGGTGCGCGGGTACGCCTGGATCCCGGCGCTGATCGCCACCGGCGTCTTCGAGGCCGTACTGATCCTGTGGGCCCTGCGGCTGCGCGGCAATCCGCGCGCCGCCCTGCTCGGTCTCGCCGCGGCCTGCGGATACGCGCTGACCGCCGCGCTGATGAAGGACGCCGTCTCGCGGCTCGACGACGGGGGCGGGGCCGGGGCCCTGTTCTCCGCCTGGCAGCTCTACGCCACGGCCGTGGCCGGGGTGGGCGCGCTGTTCCTGTTGCAGAACGCGCTCCAGGCCGGCTGGCTCGCCGCCTCCCAGCCGATGCTCACGCTCGGCGACGCGCTGATCAGCATCACCTACGGGGTGACCCTGTTCGGCGAGACCCTGCGCACCGGCTGGTGGCTGGTGCCCGAGATCGCGGCCGTCGGGCTGATCGCGGTGGGCTGTGTGGACCTGGCCCGCTCGCCCCTCGCCGGGGGCGGCCCGGCCCCGGCGAAGCCCCGCGACCGCTGACGCGCGGGCCACGGGACCTTCGGGGCCCGCGCGGATGACACGACGCGGGCCGCGCGGGCCGACGGCTCAGCCGAGCTGGATCTCGGGCCGGTACAGGTCGAACCAGTGGTAGAGGTCCAGGACCCGTTCGAGGCCCCGCCGGTCACCGCCGGGCATCGTGACGTCCCGTCCGACGGCATCGGTCAGCCAGACCCGGTCGACCAGGGTGAACACCGGATGGCCGTGGTCGGCGAGCACCTCCTTCGCCTGCTGCTGGAGGGCGGCCCCGTACCCGGGGTCCTGTGTGGAGGGGTACGGGCTCTTCCGCCGGCCCTGCACCGACGGGGGCACCACATGCGCGGTGGCGTGCCGCAGCAGGCTCTTCTCCCGGCCGTCGAAGGACTTCAGCGACCACGGGGTGTTGTACACGTACTCCACCAGCCGGTGGTCGCAGAACGGCACCCGCACCTCGAGCCCCACCGCCATCGACACCCGGTCCTTGCGGTCGAGCAGCATCCGGACGAACCGCGTCAGATGGAGATGGCCGATGGTGCGCATCCGCCGCTCGTGGGCACTGTCCCCCGGAAGCCGCCCGACCGCCGCCACCGCCGTCGCGTACTGGTCGGCGACATAGGTGCCGAGATCGAGCGAGCGGCGCAGCTCCGGACGGAGCGGCGCCGCCCGGTCGCTGCTCATGGGACTGCGGAAGGCCAGCCACGGGAAGGTCTCCGCGTGGACCGCGGCGGGATCGTGGAACCAGCGGTACCCGCCGAACACCTCGTCCGCGGACTCGCCCGACAGGGCCACCGTCGACTCCGCCCGGATCGCCTTGAACAGCAGATAGAGCGAGGTGTCCGTCTCGCCCAGGCCGACCGGCATGTCGCGTGCGGTGATCACCGCGCGGCGCAGCGCCGGGTCGGTCAGCTCGTGCGGGCCGAGCGTCACGAAGCGGTGTTCGGAGCCGACCAGATCCACCACGTCGCGGATATAGGGCGTGTCCGGGCTGTCCCAGTTCTCGTCGGCACGGAAGGTCTCCTCCCGGTCGGCGAAGTCCACCGAGTACGTCCGCAGCCGCTCGCCCCGCGCGGCCTGCCGGGCCGCCGCGAGTCCGGTGACCGCGCTGGAGTCCAGTCCGCCGGAGAGCAGGACGCACTGGGGCACATCGGCGACGAGCTGGCGGTCCACGATGTCGGTCATCAGCGCGCGGATCCTGGCGACCGTCGTGTCCCGGTCGTCGGTGTGCTCCGTGGCGTCGAGCCGCCAGTAGACGCGGCTGCGGATGCCCCGCGCGTCGACGGTCACGACGGTGGCCGGCTCGACCTCGTACATGTCCTTCCACAGGGCCCGGCCGGGGGCCATGGTGAACGCGATCAGTTCGCGCAGACCGGCCGTGTCGACCACGCGGCGCGCCGCCGGATTGGCCAGGATCGCCTTGGGCTCCGAGCCGAACAGGACGCCGTCGTCAGTCGGGTAGTAGTACAACGGCTTGACGCCCAGCCGGTCGCGGACCATGACGAGCTTGTTCTCCCGCTCGTCCCAGACCGTGAAGGCGAACATGCCGTTGAGGCGCTCGGCCAGGCCCTCGCCCCACTCCAGATAGCCGAGCAGGACGACCTCGGTGTCGCTCGCCGTACGGAACCGGTGCCCCTTGCCCGCCAGCTCCGCGCGCAGCTCGGTGAAGTTGTACACCTCGCCGGTGTAGACCAGGGCCACCGCGCCGTCGGGGGTACGTCTCTCCATCGGCTGCCCGCCGCCGGCGAGATCGATGACCGCCAGACGCCGGTGGCCCAGACCCACCCGCGGCCGGACCCAGACCCCCGCGTCGTCCGGGCCCCGGCAGGCCATGGTCGCCGTCATGGCGTCCAGCACCTCGCGGCGCTCCGTCAGATCGGTGTCGTAGGAGACCCAGCCGGCGATACCACACATGAGGAGTCCACTCCTGGTAGCGGTGCGAGGGAGATCACGAAGCTGCGGAGATGAAATACGTCCGAAAAGCAGTGGCAGTAACCGGCCCGGGTGCTTGAATTCTTTTATCACTCTCCCTCGATGCCTGTCCAGGGTTCATGCCGGTGCACGGCGCCCGTGGTCACAGGTGTCCAGCCGGGGAAAATCGTCAGTTGGACGGCCCGGTGGTCCGGTATTTTTCTGGCAGACCCGGAACAGTGGCTCATGGCCGTATTCCCGCGACCGTCCGTATCCCCCGGGGCGGTCGCGGGCCGCTGTCCGGTCCCGGAAATCCGGCAGCGTCGCCGGAATGCGGGACCGTATCCGTGCCGACGTCTTCGCCGCTATGTCTCCTGCGGGCCGCCCGGCTGTCCGTACGGGGATGGATTTCTGTCGAACCGGAGCAAAATTCCCACCGAACTGGAGGCGTGGCATGGCCGCCAGCAGGTCACAGGGCGCCGTGGACCAGGAGTTCCGCCGCCCTCCTGGCACGGGCGCGATGCGGTGCACCGTCTGCGACTTTTGTGATATTGACGTTCTCGACATTCATTCCCTAGTGTTGCGGCGGATCTTCATCGGAGGTTTATCTCATTTCCTAGCGACGGTTGGGGTGTAGATGGTGAAGAATTCGGCGGCCAATTCTCTCGAAAAAGAGAAAGGTCTTTCCCAGGAACGCAGGGGCGCAATTCCGGGACGGCGCAGGAAGCCGCTGGGTCCGGTGGTCAAGGTGGTCATCGGGTCATTGGTGATCGCCGACACCCCACGTATCGCGGGGCAGAATGCGGAGCATGTCAGAATGCTGGCCGGTGCCCCCGGTGAATTCCCGCCGATCGTTGTGCACCGCGCGACCATGCGCGTCGTCGACGGCCTGCACCGGCTGCGCGCCGCCGAGCTGCGCAAGCAGGAGTTCATCACCGCCCGTATGTTCGAGGGGGACGAGGCCGAGGCGTTCGTCCTGGCCGTACAGGCGAATCTGACGGGCGGGCTGCCGCTCTCCGTGGCCGACCGCAAGGCCGCCGCCGCGCGCGTCATCGCCTCGCACCCCCAGTGGTCGGACCGATTAACCGCCTCCGTCACCGGGCTGTCCGCCAAAACGGTCGCCGAGGTGCGCCGCAGGCACCCCGCGGCGACCACGCGCCGCCCGGACAGCAGGATCGGCAGGGACGGCCGGGTGCGGCCCACCGACGCCCTGGAGAAACGAAGGCTCGCCTCCGAACTGATCCTGCGCAATCCCGAGCTGTCCCTCCGTCAGATCGCCAAGGCCGTCGGCATCTCGCCGGAGACGGCGAGATCGGTCCGGGCCCGGCTGCTGCGCGACAAGGACCCGGCCGACCGGGAACCCGGCGAAGGGCGGTGGACGGCCGAGCCGCCGCCACCCCCGTTCCCGGATCCGCCAGGCACCCGGGCCGGCACCGGTCCGGGCCAGGAGTCCGCGGACCGCGCCACGGTGGTCCAGCGGCTCAGAACGGATCCCTCGCTGCGCTACAGCGAGAACGGACGCACCCTGCTGCGTCTGATGGAAGCCCACGCCATGAGCAGCGAGAAGTGGGCGACCCTCGCCAACAGCGTCCCCGCCCACCGCCGGGGCGCCATCGCCAACGCGGCGATGGAGTACGCCAGGGGCTGGCGGGTGGTCGCCGAGCAACTGGCACGCAACGCGCCCCACTCGGCCTAGGGCCTGTCAGTCGGACCCCTGTCAGGCGGACAGGACCTGTCCGGCGGACAGGAACCTGAGGGCTGTCCCGGCGCGGCTGTCCCGGCGCCCTGGCGTTCCCGGCCCGGACTCATGTCTTCCTCGAGGAGAGAACCACTCATGCCCGGTATTCCCCCGATCGCGCCCTACGCGTTACCCGGCGCCGCCGACCTCCCCGCCAACTCCGCGAACTGGACCGCCGATCCGGCGCGGGCCGTCCTGCTGGTCCACGACATGCAGCGCTACTTCCTGCGGCCGTTCCCCGAGAGCCTGCGCGACGGGCTGATACGGAACGCCGCCGCACTGCGCGACCGCTGCCGCGAGCTGGGCGTGCCGGTGGCGTACACGGCGCAGCCCGGCGGTATGACCGACGAACAGCGCGGGCTGCTCAAGGACTTCTGGGGCCCCGGGATGCGGACGGACCCGGCGGACCGGGAAGTGGTCGCGCCGCTGGCTCCCGGCCCGGACGACCGCCGGTTCACCAAGTGGCGCTACAGCGCCTTCCACCGCTCCGACCTGCTCCCCTGGATGCGCGCACAGGAGCGCGACCAGCTTCTCGTCTGCGGGGTGTACGGACATGTGGGCGTCCTGGCGAGCGCGGTGGAGGCCTTCACCCACGACATCCAGACGTTCCTGGCCGCCGACGCGATCGGGGACTTCTCCCGGCGCCACCACCGGATGACGCTGGAGTACGCGGCGGAGCGCTGCGCGATGGTGGTCACCCACCGGCAGGTCCTGGCATGACCGGGGACCCGCTGGCCCGGGTGCTATCCGACCGGCCGCCGCCCTTCGCGCTGCTGCACCGCCCGGAGACGACCGGCCCCGGACGGCTGGACGTGCTGCTCGGCGACCTGTCCGAGCCGGCCACCCTCGCCGATGTCCCCGTACCGGCGGACTCCCGGGGGCGGGGCCACGACGTCCTGGTGATCATCCCCTACCGGCAGATCACCGAACGCGGCTTCGCCTGTGTCGACGACGGGGCCCCGCTGCTCGCGCTGCGGGTGACGGAGCAGGCCGTCCTGCCCCTGCCCGAGGTGCTCGGCCGGCTCCCCGATGTCCCGGTCACCCTCGCGAACCGCCGGTTCGATCTCGCCGACGAGGAGTACGCGGAGATCGTCCGCAGGGTCGTCGCCGACGAGATCGGCGCGGGCGCGGGCGCGAACTTCGTCGTCAAGCGGTCGTTCACCGCCGATATCGAGGAGTACGGCCCGGCCCGCGCGCTGGCGTTCTTCCGGCGGCTGTGCGCCCGGGAGTCGGGCGCGTACTGGACCTTCATCGTGCACACCGGCACCCGTACCTTCGTCGGCGCCACCCCGGAGCGGCACATCAGCCTGCGCGGGGGCACCGCCGTCATGAACCCGGTCAGCGGCACCTACCGCTACCCGCCGGGCGGCCCGGTGCTCTCCGACGTCCTGGAGTTCCTCGCCGACGAGAAGGAGAGCGACGAGCTGTACATGGTGCTGGACGAGGAGCTGAAGATGATGGCCCGCGTCTGCGACTCCGGCGGCCGGGTCGTGGGGCCGCGCCTGAAGGAGATGGCGCGGCTGGCGCACACCGAGTACCTCATCGAGGGCCGCTCCCACCGGGAACCGCAGGAGATCCTGCGCGAGACGCTGTTCGCGCCGACCGTGACCGGGAGCCCCCTGGAGAGCGCCTGCCGGGTCATCAGCCGGTACGAGCCGGGGGGCCGCGGCTACTACAGCGGTGTCATGGCCCTGATCGGCCGGGAGGGCGGTGCCCGCTCCCTGGACTCCGCCATTCTGATCCGTACCGCCGACATCGACCGCACGGGCCGGGTGGACATCGGTGTGGGCGCCACACTCGTACGGCACTCCGATCCCCTCTCCGAGGCCGCCGAGACCAGGGCCAAGGCGGCCGGTCTGCTCTCCGCCCTGGAAGGGGACGGACAGGGCCGCCTCGGCGGCCATCCCGCCGTACGGTCGGCCCTGGCCGCCCGCAACGAGGACCTCGCCCGGTTCTGGCTCGCCGGGGACGGCGGCCGGGAGCGGCCGGCACCGGCCCTGGCCGGGCTGCGCGTCCTGGTGGTCGACGCGGAGGACACCTTCACCGCGATGATCGGCCATCAGCTCCGCTCCCTGGGCACCCGGGTGACGGTGCGCCGGTACGACGAGGCCTACTCCTTCGACGAGCACGACCTGGTCGTCATGGGCCCGGGTCCCGGGGATCCCAACGACAGCGGGGATCCCCGTATCGCCCATCTGCACACGGCCGTCGGCACCCTGCTGGAGAGGCGCCTGCCGTTCCTCGCGGTCTGCCTCAGCCATCAGGTGCTCAGCCGGCGCCTCGGTCTGGAGGTGGCGCGCAGCGAGGACTGCCGTCAGGGCACCCGCCGGGAGATCGACCTGTTCGGCACCCGCGTGCTCGCCGGCTTCTACAACACCTTCGCCGCCCGCTGCGACCGGGACGAGATCCACCTCCCCGGTGTGGGCCCGGTCGAGGTCAGCCGGGACGCCGGGAACGGTGAGGTGCACGCGCTGCGCGGGCCCCGCTTCGCCTCGATGCAGTTCCACGCCGAATCGGTGCTCACCCGCGACGGGCGGCACATCTGGGCCACACACATGGAAGAGGTGCTCCGCGCGTGATCGTCACCGTCGCCTGGTGGGATCTGACCGGGTCCGAGCAGACCATCGACTCGCTGCGGGAG
The DNA here is from genome assembly GCF_042890865.1 of Streptomyces sp. NPDC002018. Classification (NCBI taxonomy): domain Bacteria; kingdom Bacillati; phylum Actinomycetota; class Actinomycetes; order Kitasatosporales; family Streptomycetaceae; genus Streptomyces; species Streptomyces sp. NPDC002018. The sequence goes on along the minus strand of NZ_JBIASO010000011.1, from coordinate 172,776 downwards.
TACCTCCGGGACGACGGGGTGCCGCCGTGGACCACGGTCAAGGGGCTACGGCTGAAGTGCTGGCTCTCCGACCGGCCGGGAAACCGCTGGGGAGCGGTGATGATCTGGGAATCGGCCGAGGCGCCCGAGCCGCCGCTGCCGCCGCACCGCGCCGCCAGGCTGATCGGCTATCCGCCCACCGAGCGGGTCCGGTTCGAGGTCGAGGCCACCGTCGAGGGCGCCTACGACCGGGCCGCGCTGTCCGGTCTCGGCCTGGTCTACGACACCTGACCCGCGAGGCCGCGCCGCCCCCGCCGGTGCCCGGTCCTCAGGGGGAAGTCCTCACCGGGGGCGGTCCTCCGGGGGCGGTCCTCACCGGGGGCGGTCCCGGCGGGCGTCCGGCGCCCGGCGGGCCGGCCTCACACCCGGTAGGTCCCCCGGGCGACGACGACCGCGGAGCCCGCCACCTCCACCGTGTCCACCCGCAGGCCCCCGCCCCCGCCCTTGCCTGCGCCTGCGCCTGCGCTTTCGAGTGTGGTGGCGGTGGCGGTGGCGAACATCGTGGAGGGGCGGCCCATCTCGACACCCTGGCGGATCTCGATCCGGCGCCCGAACGGGATCAGCCCGTGGCGCGCGAGATGGATCGCGAGCGGTCCGGCCGCCGACCCCGTCGCCGCGTCCTCCGCGACCCCGTAGGCGGGCGAGAACATCCGCGTCCGCCAGGTGCCGCCCGAGCCCGCGAAGCAGTTGGCCGCCATGTCCGGGTGGCGGGCCAGCGCCCGCAGATCGGGCTCGACCGCGGACAGCTCCGCCACACTGCCGAGTCCGACGAACACATGGCGCGGCCCGTTGCGGTAGACCTCCACCGGCAGGACGGAGGACCGCACACCGAGCGCGGCGAGCAGGTCGTCGGCCTCCTCGTAGGGCTCCCAGGTCGGGACGGGCTGCCGCATCCGGGCCGAGCGGATCCCGCCGTCCGGGCCCCGGTCGAAGACGAACGGCACGGTGCTCATGGCGGTCTCCATCAGCAGCCGGTCGCGGCGGGTCGCCGTGCCCAGCACGATCGCGGTGCCCAGCGTCGGATGGCCGGCGAACGGCAGCTCGTTCACCGGCGTGAAGATACGCACCCGTACGTCCCCGCCGTCGCGCGGCGGCAGGACGAAGGTCGTCTCCGAGAGATTCAGTTCCCTGGCCAGCCGTTGCATCTGGCCGGTGGAGAAACCGGCGGCGTCCAGGAAGACGGCCACGGGATTTCCTGAGAGAGGTTCGTCGGTGAAGACATCGGCCACCACGTAATCGTGCATTCCCGCAAAATACTGGGCCGGTGGGAGGCCCGCAAGGAGTCGCTCCTTGTCCAAGTGCGGGCCCGGTTCCGCATGTCCAACGGCCGCATATCGCCGGTTGGACACCCGAGGGTCCGGATAAGGTGCTCCGGACCGGCCCGGGAATTCCTGGCCCCATCATCCATCCATCGTCTTCTGTGAGGTACGGCAATGGCTGAAGTCACCGTCAGCGAACCGGCGTCCGACGGCGAGGCGGATCTCCGGCGGCGCAACCGGGCCGTGGTCGAGGACTATATGAGCAGGAGGGGCGAGGGACGGCTGACCCGCTATCTCCTGTTCACCGAGGAGGGCAGCGGCGGTCTGTACACCGCCGACACCGAGGAGCCGATCGTCTCCCGCGGCCTCGACAAGCTGAAGGCGCACGGCGCGTGGTCGCTGGAGTGCTTCCCCGACTGGGTCTGGTACAACGTCGAGATCTATGAGACCCAGGACCCCAACCGCTTCTGGGTCGAATGCGACGGCGAGGGCGCGATCCTCTTTCCCGGCTATCCGCCGGGGCATTACAAGAACCACTTCATCCACTCGTTCCTGCTCGACGACGGAAAGATTGTCCAGAACCGGGAATTCATGAATCCGTACAACCAGCTCCGTGCGCTGGGCATAGATATTCCGGTGATCAAGCGCGGCGGTATTCCCACCTGAGCCCGGGGTTTTCGGCGGGGCATGCGGCAGATGATTTCTCCAGACCCTGGAATGATTCCCCGACATCCTGGAGGGTTCGCAGTGAAAGCCGATCTGAAGGCGGCGCAGGACGTAGTCGAGCTGATCACCGGGGGATGGCGGGCCCAGGCCGTCCACACCGCCGCGAAGCTCGGCCTGCCCGATCACATCGAAGCCGGACGTGCCACCAGCGGCGAACTCGCCGCGGCCACCGGAGCCGAGGAGGAGGGCATCCGCAGGCTGATGCGTCTCCTGGTGGCGATGGGTGTGTTCGAGGGGGATCACGAGAGCGGCTACCGGAACACGCCGGTGGCCGCCGCGCTCCTGGACCGGCCCGGCACCCTGCGCGACATGTGTCTGCTCTACGGCGAGGAGTTCTACACCGCCTGGGGCAACGCGGTGGAGTGCTTCACCACCCTGACCGCGGGCTTCGAACTCGCCTACGGCCGGCCCCTCTACTCCTATCTCGACGGGCACGAGGACCTGGCCGTGCGGTTCCAGCGGACCATGAGGGCCGGCAATCTCTTCTTCGAGTACGTCCCAGGGATCTTCGACTTCTCGGGCGGCAAGACCGTCGTGGACTGCGGCGGGGGCAACGGCCATCTGCTCTCCGTCATCCTCGGGGCCGCCCCCGACGCCCGGGGCGTGCTCATCGACCGCGACCATGTCATCCCCATCGCCCGCGACCACCTCGCGCGCACCATCGGACTCGACCGGGTCGAACTCCACGCGGGAGACATGTTCAAGGCCGTGCCCCTGGACGGCGACGTCTATCTCTTCTGCCGTGTGCTGGCGGGCTGGTCCGACGACGACGTGGTGGAGGCCTTCCGGCACTGCCGGCACGCGATGAGCGGACCCGACGCGCGGCTTCTCGTCCTCGACCGCACCGTGACCGACAAGGACTCCACGGTGCTGCCCGCGCTGTGGGACCTGCATCTGCTCATGACCAACGGCGGCCGGCACCGCTCCGACGCCCAGTTCCGTACGCTCCTCGACCGGGCCGGCTTCGATGTCGAGCGCGTCGCGGAACTGCCCATGGAGACCACGGCGCTCATCGCGGCGCCCCGTCCCTGAGCGGACGGGAGCCGGGGCGGCCCGGTTGGGTGGGATCATCGTGGCGGGCCGGGCCGGGCCGGGCCGCGCCGGGGGCTCAGCGCATCAGTCCCGCGACCACCTCGGCCACCCGGGGCGGTGGCGGCAGGGCCGGGTCGCGTACCACCGTGCGCAGCCCGGCGGCGGGCCGGTCCGCCCGGACCGGGTCGTTCACATGGAAGCCGTCCGCGCGGAGCCGGGCGACATCGCGCGCGACCGACGGCCTGCGCCACAGGTCCCTGTGCATCACGGGAAAGAACACGACCGGGAAGTCCGCGGCCAGGATGACCGCGGCGAGACGGTTCGGCGCCGAGCCCGTGGCGGCGTCGGCGAGCGTGTTCGCCGTGGCGGGCAGCACGACGAGCAGGTCGTGCTCCGCCACGAGCCGTGCCTGGTTCTCGGCGGCCGGATCGGCGGGAGAGTTCCCGCTCACCACCCGGTCCGCGAAGAGCGCCACCGTGTGGGACGGGAGGAACTCCGTCGCCGTATGGGTCATCAGCACCGTGAACCTGCCGCCGAACCGCTCGCGCAGGGTGTTGACGTACCGGGGCAGCATCGTGACGGCCGCCGCACCGCAGGCGCCGATGAGGAACCGCTTACCGGGCGGTGGCCCGTCAGCCTGTCGGGTGATCATATTGGCACGCTAACACGTGCAATTCCGACATTCTTCTCCTGTCCCGGGGAATGGGCCAGGGGAGTGAGCACCGGCTCGTCCCCACCACGACGGGAACGGGCGGCGGCCGCGTCCCGGCCGCCGTCCGTTCCCGTCCTGTGGGTCCCGGGCGGCTACTCCGACAGCCTGCGGTACGCCTTGACCACCGCCGCGTAGCTGTTCCCGGCATGCCCCTGCTCGATGACGCGCTCGATCAACGCCTGCGAGTACTTGGGGAGTTCGGTGTCCACGCCCAGCGCCTCACTCTGGTGGACCAGATGCTTGAGCGCTTCCAGATGCGTCTCCAGGGTGGCGTCATGGGCGGGGAACGCGCCGTCGCCCGCGTCGATCTGGGCCGCGTAGTCGGCCGTGAATCCCTTGACCGCGTCCAGCCACATATGGGCCCAGGGAAGGTACTGACGCGCCCCGATCCCCGCCGTCTCCAGTACCGCGACCCCGTGCAGGAAGCTGTTGAGCGTGCCCCACATCAGGCCGAGCAGCGACACGTCGTACAGCGCCGGCATCCCGTGGTCCGCGCCGAGATAGGTGGTGCCGCCGCCCAGGAGCTTCAGCGTCGGCTCATGCGCCTCGTAGACGGCCCGGGGCCCGGCGTAGAAGAGCACCGAGGAGTCGGCGCCGATACCGGGCGGCGTGGCCATGATCACGCCGTCGAGATACTCGGTGCCCTGTTCGAGCGCCCACTCGGCCGTCTCATGGGCCCGCTCCGAGGGGCCGGTCGTCAGATTGACCAGGACCTTGCCCCGCAGAGCCGCGCCCAGCGGACCGATCACCTCGTGCACGGAGTCGTACGTCGACAGGCACACCACGACCAGTTCACCGGCCGCCACCGCCTCGCCCGGGGTGGCGGCGGACACGGCTCCCCGCGAGACGAGCCCGTCGGCCTTGCCGGCCGTACGGTTCCACACGGTCGTCGGGTGTCCGGCCCCGAGGAACGCGGCGGCCAGCGCCTGTCCCATGAGACCGAGTCCCAGGACCGTGACGGGGGTGCGGTTGTCGCTCATGAATCATCCTTCGGTGCGAGGGAGCTGCGGGTGGGGGGCTGACCGGAGGCGGTGCCGGGGAACGCGTGCGGGGTGGCCTGCCCACCCCGCCCCCGGCCTATCCGGCCGCCGCGGGGAAATGGCCCTCCGCCACGAAGAACTCGACGTATTTGGCGAAGAGTTCACCGGTCAGTGGCGGACAACTGATCCCGGTGCCCCGCAGGGCTTGCTCGGTCTCGGTGGTGTCGATGGGCGGATAGAAGGCGTCCGTGTCCGTCGTCATCATCTCGAAGGCGTGGAGCAGCGGCAGCAGGGCGTTGTCGCGGTCGGAGCGCACCGCGCGGATCCACTCGTCCCGGTCCATGTCGTCGAGCCGGTACCCGAGACCCCGCAGCCCCTCCACGCAGTCGGCGAGACTCAGTGAGCTGCGGTTGAAGAGATGGAAGGTGCCGCCCGCGGCCTCGGGGCGCCGGGAGACCGCGAGGATCGCCGCGCTGACATAGTCGGCCGGCAGGAGGTGGAAGCGCCCGCCCGTACCGGCCGGCACGGCCCCGGACTGGAGCAGCCCCTTCAGCGTGAGCCAGACGAAGTCGCGGGTCTGGCAGGCGCCGTTCACCTGGTCGCCGGAGATCACGTCGACGCGGTAGACGGAGACCGGAAGACCGCGCTCCCGGGCCAGCTCCAGGACCTGTTCGGCGACCCACTTGCTCTGGAGATAGCCGCTGGGCAGCGCCCGCGCGGGCCCGGTGGGATCCGTCACCTTCAGCGGCACGCCCGGGGTCACCGGCCCGTTGAACACGCCCACCGTGGAGACATAGTGGACCGGGACCGTGCGGTGGCGCGCGGCGAGCCGCAGTATCTCCTCGGTGCCGCCGACATTGGCCGCCTTGAGCGCCGGGTACGGATGGAGCCAGTGCACGGTGGCCCCGGCGTGGTAGACGACGTCCACCGTACGGGCCAGACCGTCGAAGACCTCCCCGGTGAGACCGAGTCCGGGCTCGGCCAGATCGCCCGCGAGGACCGAGAGCCGGGCGGGATCGATCTCGTCCCAGACGCGGTACCACCGCAGGCTCGCGCGCAGCCGCTCGTACGCGGCCGTGTCGTCCGCCCCGCGGACCAGGCAGTGGACACGGGCCCCGGTGGTGCGCATCAGATCGCGCAGCAGGAACGCGCCGAGGAATCCGCTGGCCCCGGTGAGCAGCACCTCGCGCGGATCCCCGACGGTCCGTACGACCTGCCCGGCGGGGCGGATGTCGTCGGCGAGCCGGATGTCCGCCGTGTGGTCGACGGCGTCGGCGGCCCCCGACGCGGGGTCCTCACCGCCGTCGCCGGAGGTGAGACGCCTCAGCAGATACGCGGCCAGCGCGTCCGGGTCCGGATGGTCGAAGACCAGGGTCGCGGGCAGCCGCAGACCGGTGCGCACCGCGAGCCGGTTGCGCAGCTCCACCGAGGTCAGCGAGTCCAGGCCGAGCTGCTGGAAGGGGCGGCCCGGGTCGATGCCCCGGGCGCCGGTGTGCCCGAGCGCCCCGGCGATCTCGTCGAGCACCGCGTTCCGTACGGCCTCGTGCCGCCGCTCCTCGTCGAGCCCGGCGAGCTGCTCGCCGAGGGTGCCGGCCCCGGCCGTCCCGCCCTGTACGGTCTCCCGCGCGGGACGCCGTACGAGTGAGGTGAACACCGGGGAGATACGCGGCTGTTCGCGCAGCGCGCCGAAGTCGAGCGGGGTGGCCACGGCGTCGGCGCGGCCCGAGCGGAGCGCCAGATCCAGCAGGGCGGGCCCCTGGGCGGTGGGGACCGGGAGCAGTCCGCTGCGGGCGATGCGCTTGAGGTCGGTCTCGCTGAGCCCGCCGGTGAGACCGGTGGCCTCGGCCCACAGGCCCCAGGCGATCGAGGTGGCGGGCAGACCGCTCGCCACCCGGTGGTGCGCGAGGGCGTCCAGCGCGGCGTTCGCGGCGGCGTAGTTGGACTGGCCGGGACCGCCGACGAGGGCCGCCACGGAGGAGAACAGCACGAACGCGGTCAGGTCCAGCCCCTCGGTCAGCTCGTGCAGATGCCAGGCCGCGTCCGCCTTCGGCGTGAGGACCGCCGCCAGCCGCTCGGCGGTCATCGCCGGGACGAGCCCGTCGTCCAGGATGCCCGCGGTGTGCACGACACCGGTCAGGGGACGGTCCTCGGGGATGCCGTCGATGAGCGCGGCGAGTTCGTCCCGGTCGGAGACGTCGCAGCTCCTGATGGTGACGGTGGCGCCGAGCCCGGTCAGCTCGCGCGCCAGCGCGGCGGCCCCGGCGGCCTGTTCGCCCCGGCGGCTGACGAGCAGGAGATGGCGTACGCCGTGCCCGGTGACGAGATGCCGGGCGAAGAGCGAGCCCAGGGAGCCGGTACCGCCGGTGATCAGGACGGTGCCCCCGGGACGGAACGACGGTGCCGGCGCCTCGGGCCCCGGGCGCCCGGCGCGGGCCAGCCGGGGCACCAGCACGGCGCCCCCGCGGATCGCCGCCTGGGGCTGGCCGGACGCGGCGGCGGCGGCGAGCACCGCCGGGTCGGTGTCCGGCTCCGCGTCGACGAGGACGATCCGGTCCGGGGCCTCGGACTGCGCCGAGCGGAGCAGACCCCAGGCCGCGGCGGCGCCCGGATCGGTGATCGGTTCGTCCGCCCGGGTGCCCACCGCGCCCGAGGTCACCACCACCAGCCTGGTGCCGGTGTTCTCCTCGTCCGCCAGCCGGCGCCGTGCGAGGTCGAGCGCCCGCCGGGTGGTGTCGTGGAGGGAGGCGACGGGGTCACCGGGATCGGAGGAGCGCAGATACGCGATCTCGATCCCGGCGAGGGGAACCGTGACCGGGGCGCCGGACGGGGCGTCGGAGGGAGCGCCGGACGAGGTGCCGGACGAGGTGCCGGACGGGGCGTCGGAGGTGACGAGCGGGTACGGCGTCCACTCCAGGTGGAAGAGTGCCTCGTGGTCGCGGGCCGCGCCGGCCGCCAGGGCCGACAGATCGACGGGGCGCACACCGATGGCGGCGATGTCCGCGACGGGCTGTCCGGCCGGGGTGGTCAGCCGTACCGCCACCGTGCCGTCCTCCCCCGGAGTGAGCCGGACCCGGAGATCCGTCGCCCCGGTGGCGTACAGACGTACCCCCCGCCAGGCGGTCACGGCGGCGGGCCCGGCCTCGGCGAGCAGCGGGCACAGGGCCGCTTCGAGCAGCGCCGGATGCAGCCCGAACAGGCCCGCGTCGGCCGCCGCGCCCTCCGGGAGCCGTACCTCGGCGAAGACTTCCCGCCCCCGGTGCCAGAGCCCGGTGAGAGCCCGGAACTCCGGCCCGTAGGTCACCCCGGCCGCCGCGAAGCGCTGGTCGAGGTCGTCGTGAGCGGTCTCCGTCGCCTCGGCGGGCGGCCACCGCTCCGCGTCCGCGGACGGGTCGGGGGCCGGGACCGGAGCGGTGGCACTCAGGACGCCCCGGGCATGGACGGTCCAGGGCACCTCGGCGCCGTCCGGGCGCGCGTGGAAGGTGATCCGGCGCCGTCCCCCGGCGTCCGGGGCACCGAGCAGGACCTGGAGCTGGACGCCGCCCTCGGCGGGCAGCACCACGGGCTCGTCGACGAGGAGTTCGTCCAGGGAACCGCAGCCCGCCTCGTCACCGGCCCGTATCGCCAGCTCCACCAGCGCGGATTCGGGGAGCACCCCCGTACCGCCCCGGGCGTACTCCGTCAGCCAGGGCGCCGTCCCGCGCGACAGCCGGCTGGTGAACACCGTCTCGTCGCTCCCGCCCAGCCGCAGCGCGGCCCCGAGCAGCGGATGCCCGGCCGCGGCGAGGCCGAGCCCGGCGGCGTCGGCGGGGGCGCCGGCCTGCTCCACCCAGTACCGCTCGTGCTGGAAGGCGTAGGTGGGCAGGGGGACGCGCCGGGCGCCGGTGCCCGCGAAAAAGGCCGCCCAGTCGGGACGTACGCCCGCGCAGTGCAGGTGGCCGAGCGCGGTGACCACCGTCTCCGCCTCGGGGCGGTCGCGGCGCAGCAGGGGGACCGTGGTGACGGCCCCGCGCCCGCCGTCCAGGACGGCCTTGGCCAGACCGGTGAGGATGCCGTCCGGGCCCAGCTCGGCGTAGGCCGTCACCCCCCGTTCCTGGAGGGTGTGGAGTGCGTCGGCGAAGCGGACGGTGTCGCGGACCTGGTTGGTCCAGTAGTCGGGGGTGCGGAGGTCGTCTCCGGTGGCGGGGCGTCCGGTGAGGGTGGAGATGACGGGGATGCGGGGTGGTGCGTAGGTGAGTTGTTTGGCGGTGGTGCGGAAGTCGTCGAGCATGCCGTCCATATGGGGCGAGTGGAAGGCGTGCGACACGGGCAGTCGGCTGGTCTTCCTGCCCGCCTGGCGCAGGAGCGCCGCCACTTCCTCGGCGGCGTCGGTGTCACCGGAGATCACCACCGACGACGGTCCGTTGACGGCGGCGATACCGAGCTGGGTCTCGCGGTCGGTCAGCAGCGCGCGGACCTCGTCCTCGGATGCCTGGATGGCGATCATGGTGCCGCCGGGGGGCATGGTTTGCATGAGGCGGGCGCGGGCGGTGACGAGTCGGGTGGCGTCGGGGAGGTCGAGGATGCCGGCGATGTGGGCGGCGGTGAGTTCGCCGATGGAGTGTCCGGTGAGGTAGTCGGGGGTGATGCCCCAGGTTTCGAGGAGTCGGTAGAGGGCGACTTCGAGGGCGAAGAGGGCGGGTTGGGTGTGTGCGGTGTCGTTGAGGGTTTGTCCGGTGGTGATGATGTGGTGGAGGGGGTGGGTGAGGTGGGGGTCGAGGTGGGTGGCGATGGTGTCGAAGGCGTGGGCGTAGGCGGGGTAGGTGGTGTAGAGCTGTTGGCCCATGCCGATGTGCTGGGCGCCTTGTCCGGTGAAGAGGAAGGCGAGGCGGCCCGAGCTGCGGGCGATGGTGTTCGGTGTGTTGGGTGTGTTGTCGGCGAGTGAGATGAGGCCGGCACGGAGGTCGTCGCGGTGGGTGCCGGTGGTGACGGTGCTGTGGTCGTGGGTGGTACGGGTGACGGCGAGGGAGTAGGCGATGTCCTGGGCGCTCAGTGTGGGGTGGGCGTCGAGGTGGGTGAGGAGCTTGCGGGCCTGGTCCGCGACGCCCTGCGGGGTCTTCCCGGACAGGATCCACGGTACGGGTGCGCCGGATCCGGCAGCGGCGGTCACGGTCACGGTCTTCACGGCCGGTGCCGCCGCGGTCTTCACGGCCGGTGCGCCCTCGGCGGGTGTGTGACCCGCCGGTGTCTCCTCGGCCGTTTCGGCCGGGGCCTCCTCGACGATCACATGGGCGTTGGTGCCGCTCACACCGAACGCGGACACGGCGGCGCGCCGGGGCCCGTCGGCCCGCACCGGCCAGGGGCGCTCCTCGGTCAGCAGCTCCACCGCGCCCGACGACCAGTCGACCATCGGGGTCGGCTCGTCGACATGGAGCGTCCTGGGCAGGACGCCGTGGCGCATGGCCTGCACCATCTTGATGACACCGCCCACCCCCGCCGCCGCCACCGTATGGCCGATGTTCGACTTCAACGATCCCAGCCACAGGGGCCGTTCGGCCGGGCGGTGCTGTCCGTAGGTGGCGAGGAGTGCCTGTGCCTCGATGGGGTCGCCGAGCCGGGTCCCGGTGCCATGGGCCTCGACGACGTCCACATCGGCGCCGGTCAGCCGGGCGTCGGCGAGCGCCTGCCGGATCACCCGCTCCTGGGACGGTCCGTTGGGGGCGGTCAGTCCGTTGCTCGCGCCGTCCTGGTTGACCGCGCTGCCGCGCAGCACGGCCAGCACCCGGTGGCCGTTCTTCCGCGCGTCCGAGAGCCGCTCCACGACCAGGATGCCCACGCCCTCCGACCACGAGGTGCCGTCGGCCGCCGCGGCGAAGGACTTGATACGGCCGTCGGGGGCGAGGCCCTTCTGCCGGGAGAAGTCCACGAACCCGCCGGGTGTCGCGGTGACCGTGGCGCCGCCCGCGAGGGCGAGGGCCGACTCCCCGCGCCGTACCGACTGCGCCGCGAGATGCAGCGCGACCAGTGAGGACGAGCAGGCGGTGTCCACCGAGATCGCGGGGCCTTCGAGGCCCAGGGTGTAGGCGATACGGCCGGAGGCGACACTGCTGAGCCGGCCGGTCATCAGATGGCCCTCCAGCTCCTCGGGCCCCTCCAGCCCCAGATAGCTCTGCTCCACGACCCCGGCGAACACCCCGGTGCTGGACCCCCTGAGCGTCACCGGATCGATACCGGCGTCCTCCAGCGCCTCCCACGCGGTCTCCAGAAGCACCCGCTGCTGAGGATCCATAGCCCGCGCCTCGCGCGGGGAGATCCCGAAGAAGCCCGCGTCGAACAGGGCCGCCCCGTCGAGGAATCCGCCCTCCTTGGTGTAGGAGGTGCCCGGGGTGTCCGCGTCGGGCGAGTAGAGCCGTTCGAGGTCCCAGCCCCGGTCGGCCGGGAACTCGCTGATGGCGTCGGTGCCTTCGGCCACCAGGCGCCACAGTCCGTCCGGCGAGGTGACCCCGCCGGGGAAACGGCAGGCCATGCCGACGATGGCGACCGGTTCCTCACCGGCGTTCTCCAGCTCCGCGATCCGCTCACGGGCCTTCTGAAGATCCGCGGTGACCCACTTCAGGTAGTCGACCAGCTTCTGCTCTTTGGACGGGTCTGCGGACATGCGGGATCAGTGACTCCTCGTTTCGGGGTGCGGCGGGGGGTTGCCGGTGCGCGTCGGTGTGTGCCGGGCGCGGGGTGCGTGCGGTGCGTGGGCGCGTGCGGTGTGTGCGGTGTGTGCGGTGCGTGCGGTGTGTGGCGCGTGCGGTGCGGGGGCGTGTGGACGCGCGGTACCGGAGGGGGGAGGTCAGCCGCCGCTCCGGCCGAGCTGGTTGTCGATGAAGTCGAAGATGTCGTCGGCCGACGCCGTCGCGAACCGCTCGGCGGAATCCTCCGCTGGGGCGTCCGGAGCGGTGGCGCTGAGCCGGGTGAGCAGCGCGTGCAGACGGACGGAGACGGTGGGCCGGACCTCGTCCTCGGGGGCCAGCGAGGCCAGAGCCGCTTCCAGCCGGTCCAGTTCACCGAGGACGGCCTTCGCGGTGTCCTCGGCGCCGGGCGCGGACCGGGTGTGCAGATACGCGGCGAGCGCGGCCGGCGTCGGCTGGTCGAAGACCAGGGTGGCGGGCAACGGGACTCCGGCCGCGGCGCTCAGCCGGTTGCGCAGCTCGACCGCCGTCAGCGAGTTGAAGCCGAGTTCCTGGAAGGGCCGGTCGGGGGTGACGGCCGTGGCCGCCGTGTGGCCCAGCACGGAGGCGACCTCGTTCGTCACGAGGGTCAGCAGATACGGATCGCGCTCGGCCGCCGGCAGCTTCGCGAGCCGCTCCGCCAGTGTGGCCGGGCCGGCCGTGCCGGCGGGCGCGGCCGGCCGGGCCGGGCCGCGCAGCGCCCCCGTCCCCACCGGACCGGCGATCAGGGTCGGGCGCCCCGACGCCAGGGCGCGGTCGAGCAGCGCGAGTCCCTCCTCGTCCGTGACCGCCCGGAAACCGTCGCGCTCGAACCGGTCCAGCTCCGTCCGGCCGAGATGGGCGTTGATACCGCCGGTCCGCCACAGTCCCCAGGCGACCGAGGTGGCGGGCAGGCCCTCCGCCGCCCGCCGCTCGGCGAGGGCGTCGAGATAGGCGTTGGCGGCGGCGTAGTTGGACTGACCGGGCGCGCCGAACGTCCCGGCGGCCGACGAGAACAGCACGAACGCCGCCAGATCGAGCCCTTCGGTCAGTTCGTGCAGATGCCGGGCCGCGTCCGCCTTCGGCGCGAGGACGGCGGCGAGCCGGTCCGGGGTCATACCGGACACCAGACCGTTGTCGAGGACACCCGCGGTGTGGACGACCCCGGTGAGCGGATGCTCCGGCGGTACGGTGCCGAGCAGCGCGGCGAGCCCGTCCCGGTCCGCGACATCACAGGCCGCGACCGTCACCGAGGCGCCGAGGTCCGTCAGCTCGGCCCGCAACCCGGCCGCCCCGGGCGCGTGTTCACCCCGACGGCTCGCCAGCAGCAGATGGCGCACGCCGTGCCCGGTCACCAGATGGCGGGCGACCAGTGAGCCCAGCGCCCCGGTGCCGCCCGTAATCAGGACCGTGCCGTCGGGGTCGAATCCGCGGGGCGCGGGACCGGCCGCGTCCCGTACCGGCCGGAGCCGGGGCACCAGGACCCCCTCCGGGCGGACGGCGGTGCGGAGTTCACCGGAGGCGATGATCGCGGAGAGGACCGCGGGATCGATCTCCGACGCGGCGTCGACCAGGGCGATCCTGTCCGGTGCCTCGGACTGCGCCGAGCCGAGCAGTCCCCACGCGGCGGCGGCGTACGGGTCGACGGCGCCGCCGGCCGGCACGGCGCCGCTGGTCACCACGGTCAGCCGGATGCCGAGCAGCCGGTCGTCCGCCAGCCACTCCTGGACGAGACGGAGCGCCCGGCCCGGTGCCTCGTCCGACCCGGTGAGGTGATGCACCACGGCGTCGGGCCGGAATCCCGCCTCGGCCCGTGCGGCGATGTCCGCGACCCGGGCGAACCGGGGCGTGTCGTGCGGCGCGTCGAGCGGGGGGCCGGCCGGGGCGTCCTGCGACGGATCGACGGGCGGGGCGGCGGGCGGGTTGACGGGTGCGTCGTTCCCGGGCGGTGCCAGTACGGCCCAGCGCACCGGCTCGTCGGGCCGCGGCAGATCGAGGGGTTCCCACGCGCGGTGGACGAGTCCGGCCTCCTCGGCGGCGACGGGCGCGGGTGCCTCGGGGGCGAGCCAGTACCGCTCGTGCTGGAAGGCGTAGGTGGGCAGCGGGACGCGCCGGGCGCCGGTGCCCGCGAAGTAGGCCGCCCAGTCCACCCGTACCCCCCGGGTGTGCAGGGTGCCGATCGCGGCGGCGAGGGTCCGGTCCTCCGGCTGGCCACGGCGCAGCGCGGGGACGGCCGTCAGCGCTTCGGGCCGGTCGGCGCCCGCCGCCGCGAGCGCGCTGAGGACGCCGTCCGGACCCACCTCCAGGAAGGTGGTGACGCCTTCGGACTCCAGGGTGTGGAGTGCGTCGGCGAAGCGGACGGTGTCGCGGACCTGGTTGGTCCAGTAGTCGGGGGTGCGGAGGTCGTCTCCGGTGGCGGGGCGGCCGGTGAGGGTGGAGATGACGGGGATGCGAGGCGCCGCGTAGGTGAGTTGTTTGGCGGTGGTGCGGAAGTCGTCGAGCATGCCGTCCATATGGGGCGAGTGGAAGGCGTGCGAGACCGTGAGCCGGCGGGTCCGGTGACCCAGCTCCTTCAGCCGGGTCTCGATCAGCGTCGCCGTGTCCGCGTCGCCCGAGATCACCACCGACGACGGTCCGTTGACCGCCGCGATGCCGATCTCGCTCTCCAGGCCCGTCAGCAGCGGACGCACGACGGCTTCCGGTGCCTGGATGGCGATCATGGTGCCGCCGGGGGGCATGGTTTGCATGAGGCGGGCGCGGGCGGTGACGAGTCGGGTGGCGTCGGGGAGATCGAGGATTCCGGCGATGTGGGCGGCGGTGAGTTCGCCGATGGAGTGTCCGGTGAGGTAGTCGGGGGTGATGCCCCAGGTTTCGAGGAGTCGGTAGAGGGCGACTTCGAGGGCGAAGAGGGCGGGTTGGGTGTGTGCGGTGTCGTTGAGGGTTTGTCCGGTGGTGATGATGTGGTGGAGGGGGTGGGTGAGGTGGGGGTCGAGGTGGGTGGCGATGGTGTCGAAGGCGTGGGCGTAGGCGGGGTAGGTGGTGTAGAGCTGTTGGCCCATGCCGATGTGCTGGGCGCCTTGTCCGGTGAAGAGGAAGGCGAGGCGGCCCGAGCTGCGGGCGATGGTGTTCGGTGTGTTGGGTGTGTTGTCGGCGAGTGAGATGAGGCCGGCACGGAGGTCGTCGCGGTGGGTGCCGGTGGTGACGGTGCTGTGGTCGTGGGTGGTACGGGTGAGGGCGAGGGAGTAGGCGATGTCCCGGGCGCTCAATGTGGGGTGGGCGTCGAGGTGGGTGAGGAGTTTGCGGGCCTGGTCCGCGACGGCCTGCGGGGTCTTCCCGGACAGGATCCAGGGCACCGCCGCCGGCGTCGGGTCGCCCACGGGCGCGGTGACGGTCTCCACGGCCGGTGCCGCCCCTGTCTCCACGGCCGGTGCTCCCTGGGTGGGCGCTTCTTCCGCCGCTGTCTCCTCGGCCGTTTCGGCCGGGGCCTCCTCGACGATCACATGGGCGTTGGTCCCACCGAAGCCGAAGGAGGAGACGGCGGCGCGGCGGGGGTGTCCGGTCTCGGGCCAGGGGGTGGCTTCGGTGAGGAGCTCCACCGCGCCGGAGTCCCAGTCGACCATCGGGGTCGGTTCCTCGGCGTGCAGGGTCTTGGGCAGGATGCCGTGGTGCATGGCCTGCACCATCTTGATGACGCCGCCGACGCCCGCCGCGGCCTGTGCGTGGCCGATGTTGGACTTCAGTGAGCCGAGGAGCAGGGGGCGTTCGGCGGGGCGGTCCTGTCCGTAGGTGGCGAGGAGTGCCTGTGCCTCGATGGGGTCGCCGAGCCGGGTGCCGGTGCCGTGGGCCTCGACGACGTCCACATCGGCGCCGGTCAGCCGGGCGTCGGCGAGTGCCTGCCGGATGACGCGTTCCTGGGCGGGGCCGTTGGGGGCGGTGAGTCCGTTGCTGGCGCCGTCCTGGTTGACGGCGCTGCCGCGCAGCACGGCCAGCACGTGGTGGCCGTTCTTCCGTGCGTCGGAGAGGCGCTCGACGAGGAGCAGTCCGACGCCTTCGGACCAGCCGGTGCCGTCCGCGTCCGCCGAGAACGACCGGCACCGGCCGTCCGCCGCCAGTCCGCGCAGCCGCGAGAACTCGATGAACGCGACCGGGGTCGACATCACCGTGGCGCCCCCGGCGAGGGCGAGATCGCACTCCCCGTTGCGCAGCGCGTTCGCCGCGAGGTGCAGGGCGACCAGCGAGGACGAGCAGGCGGTGTCCACCGTCACGGCGGGACCCTCGAAGCCGTAGGTGTACGAGAGCCGGCCCGAGGCGACGCTGCCCGCGCTGCCGCTGAACAGATAGCCCTCGAAGCCGTCGGACGGCAGATGGGGGCGGGAGCCGTAGTCGTTGTACATCACGCCCGTGAAGACACCGGTACGGGAGCCGCGCAGCGCGGTGGGGTCGACCCCCGCGCTCTCCAGCGCCTCCCACGCGGTCTGGAGCAGCAGCCGCTGCTGCGGGTCGGTCGCCAGGGCCTCGCGCGGGGACATCCCGAAGAACTCCGCGTCGAAGCCGTCCGCGTCGTGCAGGAAGCCCCCCTCGCGCCCGTACGACGTACCGGCGTGGTCGGGGTCCGGGTCGTACAGCCGCTCCACCTCCCAGCCCCGGTTGTCGGGGAACTCGCTGATGGCGTCGGTGCCTTCGGCCACGAGCCGCCACAGCTCGCCGGGGGAGGCGACGCCGCCCGGATAGCGGCACGCCATGCCCACGATCGCGATCGGCTCGTGCCGCCTGTCCTCGGCCTCGCGCAACTGCCTGCGCGCGTCACGGGCATCCGCGATGGCCTTCTTGAGGTAGTCGCGGAGCTTGTCCTCGCCCGCCATGGTGGTCTCAACTCCTGTTTGATCGGTCTGCTTGCCGGATGGGTGCGCCGGGACGGCCCCGGGTCATTCGAGGTCGTCGAGCAGGGCGAACAGCTCCTCGTCGGTGGCGGTGTCGAGATCGTCGTCGGTGTCGTCCCCGGCGGCTTTCCCGGCGGCGGTGGCCGACAGGCCGGCCGCGTCGGCGGCCTCCAGGAGTTCCCTGAGCCGCGCGATGATCCGGTCGTGTGCCCCGGCGTCCCCGGAGGCCGCCTCGATGGCGGGCCTGAGCCGGGTCAGCTCGGCCAGGACGGGTTCGTCCGGGGTGAGGTCGTCGACCGCGAGCCGCTCCCGGAGATGGGCGGCGAGCGCTCCCGGGGTGGGATGGTCGAAGGCGAGCGTGGTGGGCAGCCGCAGTCCGGTCTCGGCGGCCAGCCGGTTGCGCAGCTCGACCGCCGTGAGCGAGTCGAAGCCCAGTTCCTGGAGGGCCCGTTCGGAGGCGATCTCGGTGGGATCCGCGTGGCCGAGCACCTCGGCGACCACCCGGCGCACCAGGTCGGTGAGCAGACGGTCCCGGTCCCCGGGCGTCAGGGCGGCCAGCCGTTCGGCCAGGCCGGGGCCGCTCTCCCGGGCGGACACCGTGCTCGCGGCGCGCTTCGGCGCCGTACGCACCAGTCCGCGCAGCAGCGCCGGAGGCAGCTCCCCGGAGGCCCGCAGGGCCGCGGTGTCGAGCTGGGTGACCGCGAGCAGCGCCTCGCCCGTGGCGGGCACCGCGTCGAACAGCGACAGCGCGTCCTCGGTGGCCAGGGGCCGCAGTCCGGAACGGGCCAGCCGGCGCAGATCGGCCTCGGCGAGATGCCCGCTGAGGGCGCTGCTCCGCGCCCACAGTCCCCAGGCCAGCGAGGTGCCGGGCAGACCGAGCGCCCTGCGGTGGGCGGCGAGGGCGTCGAGGAAGGTGTTGCCCGCCGCGTAGTTGCCCTGCCCCGCCGTGCCGAGCAGTCCGGCGACCGAGGAGTACAGCACGAACGCCGACAGACCGAGGTCCCGGGTCAGCTCGTGCAGATGCCAGGCCGCGTCGGTCTTGGGACGCAGCACGGCGTCCAGCCGCTCGGGGGTCAGCGACTCGACCGTGGTGTCGTCGAGTATCCCCGCCGTGTGCACCACCCCGGTGAGCGGACGCTCCGCCGGTACGGAGGCGAGCAGCGCCGCGAGCTGCTCCCGGTCGGCGACGTCGCAGGCCGCGAACCGTACGTCGGTGGCGCCCGCGCGCGTCAGTTCCGCGCGCAGTTCACCGGAGCCCGGGGCGTCCTCGCCGCGCCGGCTGACCAGCAGCAGATGACGGACGCCGTGCCGCCGCACCAGATGTGCGGCGAGTACCGCGCCCAGCGCCCCGGTGGCCCCGGTGACCAGGACCGTACCGTCGCCCCAGGAGGACGTGGCGTCCCCCGCCGGCCGGCTGCGGGCCAGCCTCGGTGTGTGGATCCGTCCGTCGCGCACGGCGAGTTGGGGCTCGTCGCCGCGCAGCGCGGCGAGGAGCGCGGGGCCGTCGGCGGTGCCGGTGGCGGCGGCGCCGTCACCGTGGTGAGCGTGGGGAGCGTGGTGAACGGCGGGGGCGGTGTCGAGATCGGCGAGCACGATCCGGCCGGGGTTCTCCGTCTGCGCGGAGCGCAGCAGCCCCCAGACCGGGGCGTGCACCAGGTCCGTCCGCTGCCCGGCCGCCGTGGCGACGGCGTTCCTGGTGACCACGGCGAGCCGCGAGGCGGCGAACCGGTCGTCGGCCAGCCATGCCTGTACGTCCGCGAGCACACGGTGCAGCACCGCGCGGGCGGCGTCCGGCACCGCGGGTCCCTCCACCGGCGCGGCGGTGAGGAGCGGAAGCAGGACGAGGGAGGGCACGGGCGCGCCCTTGTCCGTCGCGCGCAGGAGTTCGGTCAGGTCGCCGTACTCCGTCGCCCCCGCCGCCCAGGGGACGTCCCCGGCCGGGCCGACGACGGCCGTACGGCCCTGGTCCGCGCCCCCGGCGCCGCCGGCGAGCGGGATCCAGTCCACCCGGAACAGCCCGTCCGCCGTCCCGCCGCCCGCCGACCGCAGCGCGTCGGCCGACAGGGGCCGCAGGGTGAGCGCCTCGACGGAGGCCACCGGTGCCCCGGTGGAGTCGGCCACCGTCAGGGCGAACACGGGGGAGTCGGCGTCGCCGCCCGGCGTGGGCGTCAGTCTGACCCGCAGGCTCGCCGGGCCGCTCGCGTGCACGGTGACACCGGCCCAGGAGAACGGCAGCCAGGGCCGTCCCCGGCCGTCCGTGACCCCGGGCAGCAGCGGGTGGAGCGCGGCGTCCAGCAGCGCGGGGTGCAGGGCGAACCGTCCCGCGTCGGCGCGGAGTTCCTCACCGAGCGCGACCTCCGCGTACAGCTCACCGGCGGATCCCGTCCACAGCCGGCGCAGATTGCGGAACGGCGGCCCGTAGCCGTAGTCCCGCGCGGCGAGCCGTTCGTAGGCCCCGTCCAGACCGGTCTCGGTCGCGCCGGGCGGCGGCCATGCCGTCAGCTCCTCACCGGTGGCGGCCGGGGCCGTGACCAGACGCCCGTGCGCGTGCAGCGTCCACTCCTCGTCCCCCTCGCCGCCGTCCGGCCGTGAGTGGACCCGTATCGCGCGCCCCCCGTCGGCCTCGGCCGCCGACACGGACACCTGGAGCTGGACGCCGCCGTGCTCCGGCAGCACCAGCGGCGCGGCGAGCGTCAGCTCGTCCACTCCCTGCGCCCCGGCCTGGCGCGCCGCCCTGAGGGCGAGTTCGAGCAGACCGGTGGCGGGCACGAGGACGGTGTCCGCGACCATATGGCCGGTCAGCCACGGATGGCTGTGCCGGGAGAGCCGGCCGGTCAGCACATGCTCGTCGCGGTCCGCCAGGACCACCGCGGCGCCGAGGAACGGATGGGCCGCCGCGGCCAGACCGAACCCGGCCGCGTCGCCCGCGCCGGACGGCGCGTCCAGCCAGTAGCGCCGGTGCTGGAAGGCATAGCCCGGCAGCCCGACCGGGCGCGCGCCGGGGAACACGGTGTCCCAGCGCACCGGGGCGCCGCGCAGCGCGAACAGCGCGAGGGCCGAGGCGAACACGGCGGCCTCCGGGCGGCCCCTGCGCAGCGCCGGGGCCAGCACCCCCGCCTCCTCGTCGCCGAGGCAGTCCCGTACGAGCGCCGTGAGCACCCCGTCGGGACCCAGCTCCAGCCACTCCGTGACGCCCCGGCCGGCCAGATACCGTACGCCGTCGTGGAAACGGACCGCCTCGCGGATGTGCCGTGCCCAGTACTCCGGCGAGGCGAGCTGCTCCGCCGTGGCGAGGGTCCCGGTGACATTGGAGACGACCGGGATGCGCGGCGCGTGGAAGGTGAGGCCCTCGGCGACGGTACGGAACTCGTCGAGGATCTCCTCCATGTGCGGGGAGTGGAAGGCATGGCTGACCGGCAGCCGCTTGGCCCTGCTGCCCCGCTCGCGCCAGAGCGCGGTGAGCCGGTCGACGGCTTCGGCGTCCCCGGAGATCACCGTGGCGCGGGGGCCGTTGACCGCCGCGACGGTCACCGCGCCGTCCAGGCCGTCGAGTGTGGCGCGCACCTCGTCCTCGCCCGCCTCGATCGCGGCCATGGCGCCGCCCTCCCGGGCGGCCTGCATCAGCCGGCCGCGCTCGGCGACCAGGACACAGGCGTCCGGCAGGTCGAGCACCCCCGCGAGATGGGCGGCGGTGACCTCCCCGATGGAGTGGCCGAGCAGGAAGTCCGGTACCAGCCCGTGGTGTTCGGCGAGCCGGAACAGCGCGGTCTCCACCGCGAACAGCGCCGCCTGGGTGAACGCCGTCTGGTCGATCAGCGCCGCGTCGGCGGACTCCTCCGGCGCGAGGAGCACCCGCTGGAGCGGGCGTACCAGCTCACGGTCGAGATGCTCACACACCGCGTCGAACGCGGCGGCGAACACCGGGGAGGACGCGTACAGTTCCCGTCCCATCCCGAGCCGCTGCGCGCCCTGGCCGGTGAAGAGGAACGCGGTCCTGCCGCGCTGGGCCGGGGAACCGCCGCGCACCACCGAGGCCGAGGACTCGCCCCGGCCCAATCGCTCCAGCCCGGTCAGGAGCTCGTCCCGGCCCGAGGCGAGGACGGCGGCGCTGTGCTCGTGCAGGGCGCGGGTGGTGGCCAGGGACAGCCCGATGTCCGCGAGATCCGCGTCGGACAGGCCCGGCCGGTCCGCGATATGCGCGCGCAGCCGTTCGGCCTGGGCGCGCAGGGCGTCCTCGCCGCGCGCCGAGACCAGCCAGGGCGCGACGGGCGGGGCGGGCGGGGCGGCCTCGGCGGCCGTGTCCCGCTCCGGGGCGGACGGACCCTGTTCGATGATCACATGGGCGTTGGTGCCGCTGATGCCGAAGGAGGAGACGGCGGCGCGGCGGGGGTGTCCGGTCTCGGGCCAGGGGGTGGCTTCGGTGAGCAGTTCCACCGCGCCGGAGTCCCAGTCGACCATCGGCGTGGGTTCACCGACATGGAGGGTTTTCGGGAGGACGCCGTGGTGCATGGCCTGGACCATCTTGATGACGCCGCCGACTCCGGCGGCGGCCTGGGCGTGGCCGATGTTGGATTTCAGTGAGCCGAGGAGCAGGGGGCGTTCGGCGGGGCGGTCCTGTCCGTAGGTGGCGAGGAGTGCCTGTGCCTCGATGGGGTCGCCGAGCCGGGTCCCGGTGCCATGGGCCTCCACCGCGTCGATGTCCACCGGGGTGAGCCCGCCGTCGGCCAGCGCCTCACGGATGACCCGTTCCTGGGCGGGGCCGTTGGGGGCGGTGAGTCCGTTGCTGGCGCCGTCCTGGTTGACGGCGCTGCCGCGCAGGACGGCCAGTATCTGGTGGCCGTTCTTCCGTGCGTCGGAGAGCCGTTCGACGAGGAGCAGTCCGACGCCTTCGGACCAGCCGGTGCCGTCCGCGTCCGCCGAGAACGACCGGCACCGGCCGTCCGCCGACAGACCGCGCTGCCGCGAGAACTCGACGAAGACACTCGGCCCCGCCATCACCGTCACACCCCCCGCCAGCGCGAGATCGCACTCCCCGCGCCGCAGCGCGTTCGCCGCGAGGTGCAGGGCGACCAGCGAGGACGAGCAGGCGGTGTCCACCGTCACGGCGGGACCCTCGAAGCCGTAGGTGTACGAGAGCCGGCCCGAGACCACACTGGAGAGGTTCCCGGCGAGCAGGAAGCCCTCGTACTCCTCGGGGCTGGCGGCCAGCCGCGAGACGTAGTCGTCGTACATGGCACCCGTGAACACACCGGTACGGGACCCGCGCAGGGCGGCCGGGTCGATGCCCGCGCTCTCAAGGGTCTCCCAGGCCGTCTCCAGGAGCAGCCGGTGCTGGGGGTCGGTCGCGGTGGCCTCGCGCGGCGAGATACCGAAGAACTCGCGGTCGAACTGGTCGGCCTCGTGGAGGAACCCGCCGTGGCGCACATAGGACGTGCCGGTGTGGGCGGGGTCCGGGTCGTAGAGCCGGTCCAGGTCCCAGCCCCGGTTGACGGGGAATCCGCTGATCGCGTCCCCGCCCTCCTCGACCAGGCGCCACAGGTCCTCGGGCGAGGCGACCCCGCCCGGATAGCGGCACGCCATGCCCACGATCACGATCGGCTCGTCGTCGGTGGCGGTACGGGCCGGGGCGGTGCGCGCCGCCCCGGAGGCGGGCTCCGTACCGGCGGTCAGGGTGACGAGATGGTCCGCCAGCGCCTGCGGCGAGGGATGGTCGAAGACGACGGTGGCGGAGAGCCGGATCCCCGTGGCGGCGTTCAGCCGGTTGCGCAGTTCCACCCCCGCCAGTGAGTCGAAACCGATCTCGTTGAACGCGCGGCGCGGATCGACGGCCGTGGCACCGCTGTGCCCGAGGACACCCGCGACGGTCGACCGCACCAGCTCCAGCACCGTGTCACGGCGTGTGTCGTCGGGCAGCCCGGCCATGAGCGCGGCCCATCCGGAGTCACCGCCGGCCGCCGCGGCGGCGGCGCGGCGCGGCCTGCTCCTGACGAAGCCGCGCAGCAGCGGCGAGGGCGCCTCGGTACGGCCGCGCAGCGCGGCCAGGTCGAGGGCGACGGGCACCCGCAGCGCCCGCTCGCCCGCGAGCGCGCGGTCGAACAGGGCGAGACCCTGCTCCGGGGTGAGCGGCCTGACCCCGGCGCGGCTCCACCGGGCGAGGTCCGCCTCGCCGAGCGTGCCGCCCATCCCGTGGGTGGCGTCCCACAGCCCCCAGGCCAGGGAGGTGGCGGCCAGTCCGAGCGCGCGCCGGTGCGCGGCGAGCGCGTCCAGAGCGGTGTTGGCGGCCGCGTAGTTGGCCTGACCGGCGGTACCGGTGAGTCCGGAGACCGAGGAGAACAGGACGAACGCCGACAGCGGCAGATCACGCGTCAGCTCGTGCAGAAGCAGGGCGGCGTCGGCCTTGGGACGCAGTACGGCGTCCAGCCGCTGCGGGGTCAGCGCCTCGACGGTGGCGTCGTCGAGCACACCGGCGGTGTGGACGACCCCGGTCAGCGGATGGCGCGCCGGTACGGAAGCAAGCAGCGCGGCCAGGGCGTCCCGGTCGCCGGCATCGCACGCGGCGACGGTGACCCGGGCGCCCAGCTCCTCCAGGGCGGAGCGGAGTTCCCCGGCGCCGGGGGCGTCCTCGCCGCGCCGGCTCACCAGCAGCAGATGCCGTATCCCGTGCGCGGTGACGAGATGACGGGCGATCAGCGCGCCCAGACCGCCGGTCCCGCCGGTGATCAGCACCGTGCCGTCCGGGTCCAGCGGGGAGGCGCCGCTCCCGGCGGCCTCCTGCCCCGCCCGGACCAGCCGGGGCGCCAGCAGCTCGCCCCCGCGCACGGCGAGCTGGGGCTCGCCGGTGGCCAGGGCTGCCTGGACCGGCTCCTCGGGACCGGGCGCGTCGACCAGGACGAGACGGCCGGGATGCTCGGTCTGCGCGGAGCGGACCAGGCCCCACACCGGGGCGGACGCGAGGTCCGTGATCTCCTCGCCGTCCCGGGCCGCGACGGCGCCCCGGGTGAGGAACACCAGCCGCGTGCCGTCGTACCGTTCGTCGGCCAGGAACCGCTGTGCCAGATCGAGGGCGCGCCGCGCCGCCGTGTGCGCCGCGCGCACCGGATCGCCGTCGGGGGCGGCGAGATCCCCGATGCGTACGACGACGGCCCCCAGGCCCTCCTCGTACGGGAGCGGGCCGTCCGTCGCGTGCGCGATCCGGATCTCCCCGCCGGGGGCGGGCGCGGGTACGGCCGTCCA
Organism: Streptomyces sp. NPDC002018; assembly: GCF_042890865.1. Taxonomy (NCBI): domain Bacteria; kingdom Bacillati; phylum Actinomycetota; class Actinomycetes; order Kitasatosporales; family Streptomycetaceae; genus Streptomyces; species Streptomyces sp. NPDC002018. The sequence continues at coordinate 149,241 of NZ_JBIASO010000011.1, read as the reverse complement.
CTCCACGCCGTACATCGCGTCGTCAGGACGCCCCGCCGCACGGGCCGTTCCCTCCCGGGGGACCGCGCGCAGGGTGAGGGACTCCACCGACGCCACCGGAGCGCCCGCGGTGTCCGCGACGGTGAGTGCGAAGGTGTCCGGTCCCGCCGGGGAGATACGGACGCGCAGCTCGGTGGCGCCGGTCGCGTACAGCTCCGTGCCCGTCCAGGCGAACGGGAGCCGGACCGCGCCGTCGGCCGCCGCGTCGGCGGCGTGCAGCACCAGCGGGTGCAGCACGGCGTCGAGGAGCGCGGGATGGAGACCGAACCGGTCGGCCCGCGCCCGCTGTTCGTCGGGCAGCCGCACCGTCGCGTACAGATCGTCGCCGGACTTCCACAGGCCCGTCAGCCCCTGGAAGGCCGGGCCGTACGCGTACCCGAGATCCGCGAGACGGTCGTAGACGCCGTCCAGCGGTACGGCGGACGCGCCGGCGGGCGGCCATGGCCCGAGCGGGACGGCGGCGGACCCGGCGGGACCGCCGAGCACACCGGAGGCATGGCGGGTCCATGGCTCCGCGCCGGGCGCGTCGGCCGTGCCGTGGTCGGTCCTGGCGTGCACGGCGAAGGGCCGGCCGCCGTCGCCGCCGGGAGCGCCGACCGAGACCTGGACGCGGACATCCGTGTCGGCGGGCAGCGGCAGCGGCGCCTCCAGGGTGAGATCACCGACCCGGTCGGTGCCGAGGCGTTCGCCCGCCGTCAGGGCCAGCTCGACGAAGGCGGTGGCGGGCAGCAGGACGGAGCCCCCCACGGCGTGGTCGGCCAGCCAGGGGTGGGCGGCGGTGGACAGCAGACCGGTGAGGACCAGACCGTCGCCGTCCGCGAGATCCACGGCGGTGGAGAGCAGGGGGTGCTCCGCCGGATCGAGGCCGAACGCCCGCGCGTCCCCGGACGCCCGGGGCGCCAGCCAGTAGTGCTCGCGCTGGAAGGCGTACGTGGGCAGATCGACGGGGCGGGCGCCCGGGAAGAAGGAGGCCCCGTCGAGCGGCGCCCCGTGCACGCGCGCGGTGGCGAGGGCGGTGACCAGGGTCTCCGGCTCGGGGCGCCCGGCGCGCAGCAGCGCCACCGTGACCGCCTCCTCGCCGAGCAGGCAGCCCCGGGCGAGCGGGGCCAGCACCGCGTCGGGGCCGATCTCCACGAACACGGTGGCGCCCCGCGCCTCCAGTTCACGGGCGGCGTCGAGGAACCGCACCGCCTCGCGGATCTGCCCGGCCCAGTAGTCGGGCGAGGTGAGTTCGGCGGTGGTGGCGAGCCGTCCGGTGACCGTCGACACGAGCGGGATCCGGGGCGCGTGGAAGGTCAGCTCCGCCGCGACGGCGCGGAACTCGTCGAGCACCCCGTCCATATGGGGCGAGTGGAACGCGTGGCTGACCTGGAGGCGGCGTGTCCTGCGGCCCTGGGCCCGGCGGCGCTCCTCGACCGCCGCCACGGCGTCCTCGTCACCGGACACCACCACGGAGGCCGGGCCGTTGACGGCGGCCACGGCGAGCCGGCCGGTGAACTCGGCCAGATCGGACGCGAGTTCGCTCTCCTCGGCCTCGACGGCGAGCATCGCGCCACCCGCGCGCGCCGCTTCCATCAGCCGGCCCCGGGCGGCGACCAGACGGGCCGCGTCGTCGAGCGAGAGGACCCCCGCGCAGTGGGCGGCGGCCAGCTCGCCGATGGAGTGCCCGGCGACCAGATCGGGGGTGAGCCCGTGATGGGCGGCGAGACGGAACAGCGCGACCTCGACGGCGAACAGCGCGGGCTGGGTGTAGGCGGTGCGGTGCAGCGGCGCCGCGTCGTCATCGTCCTCGGCGGCGGACATCACCGCGCGCAGCGGCCGTTCGAGATGGGCGTCCAGGGCGGCGCAGACGGCGTCGAGGGCCTCGGCGAAGACCGGGTGCGCCGCGTACAGCTCCTGTCCCATGCCCGTGCGCTGGGCGCCCTGGCCGGTGAAGAGGAAGGCGGTCCTGCCCGCGCCCGCGGCGCTGCCGGTCACCACCCGGGGGTCGTCGGTGCCCTGCGCGAGGGCGTCGAGCCCGGCCAGCAGACCGTCCCGGGTGGTGGCGACGACGGCCGCCCGGTGGGGGAGCGTGGCCCGGGTGGTGGCGAGGGAGTGTCCGATGTCGGCGGGAAGCGCCCCGGCGGAGGCCAGCTCGCGGATACGGGAGGCCTGTGCGCGCAGCGCCGGCGCGTCGTGGGCGGAGAGCAGCCAGGGCGCGGGCCCGGACGGCGCGGTGGAGATGGCCGGCGCAGACTCGGCGGGCTCGGCGGGCTCAGAAGGCTCGGAGGACTCGGCCGGCCGGGAGGGCTCGGCGGGCTCAGAGGGCTCGGCGGGCTCGGCCCCGGTGTCCTGCTCGATGATCACATGGGCGTTGGTGCCGCTGATGCCGAAGGAGGAGACGGCGGCGCGGCGGGGGTGTCCGGTCTCGGGCCAGGGGGTCGCCTCGGTGAGGAGCTCCACGGCGCCGGAGTCCCAGTCGACCATCGGCGTGGGCTCGTCGACATGCAGGGTCCTGGGCAGGACGCCGTGGCGCATGGCCTGCACCATCTTGATGACACCGCCGACGCCCGCGGCTGCCTGCGCGTGGCCGATGTTCGACTTCAGCGAGCCGAGCAGCACGGGGGAGCGGTCCGTACGGTCGCGCCCGTAGGTGGCGATGACCGCCTCCGCCTCGATGGGGTCGCCGAGCCGGGTGCCGGTGCCGTGCGCCTCCACCGCGTCGATGTCCACCGGGGCCAGGCCCGCGTCGGCCAGTGCCTCGCGGATGACGCGTTCCTGGGCGGGGCCGTTGGGGGCGGTGAGTCCGTTGCTCGCGCCGTCCTGGTTGATCGCGCTGCCCCGGATGACCGCCAGCACCTGGTGGCCGTTGCGCCGGGCGTCCGAGAGCCGCTCGATCACCAGCAGACCCACACCCTCGGCCCAGGAGGTGCCGTCGGCGGAGGCCGCGAACGACTTCGACCGGCCGTCGGCGGCGAGCCCGCGCTGGCGCGAGAACTCCACGAACATGCCGGGGGACGACATGACGGTGGCGCCGCCCGCGATCGCGAGCGCCGACTCGCCGGAGCGCAGCGAGCGCACCGCGAGATGCAGGGCGGTCAGCGAGGACGAGCACGCCGTGTCGACCGTCACCGCGGGCCCGGCCAGACCCAGTTGGTAGGCGATGCGCCCGGACATGACGCTCGGTGTGGTGCCGGTCAGCAGATAGCCCTCGACGCTGTCGGGGGCGTCCTGCATCCGGGGCCCGTAGTCCAGGGTGGTGGCGCCGATGAACACGCCCGTACGGCTCCCCCGGAGGGTGTCCGCGTCCAGCCTGGCCCGTTCGACGGCCTCCCACGCGGTCTCCAGGAGCAGCCGCTGCTGCGGGTCCATCGCCAGCGCCTCGCGCGGCGAGATCCCGAAGAAGGAGCTGTCGAACCGCGCCGCGTCGGCCAGGAACCCGCCCTCGCGCACCGTGCTGTGGCCGCTGCGGCCCGGGTCGCTGTCGTACAGGTGCCGGTCCCAGCCACGGTCCGTGGGGAAGCCGGAGACCGCGTCCCGCCCGTCGGCCAGCAGCCGCCACAGGTCCTCGGGCGAGGCGACCCCGCCCGGGTAGCGGCAGGCCATGCCGACGATGGCGATCGGTTCGTCCGAGCCGCCGGGCGCGGGGGGCCCACCGGCGGCGGTGGTGTCCGTGCCGGCCAGGCCCGCGCTGAGATGGTCGATGAGCGCGGCGGGCGTCGGATGGTCGAAGAGCAGCCCGCTGGTGAGCCGCAGACCGGTCGCGGCGGCCAGCGCGTTGCGCAGCTCCACCGACATCAGCGAGTCGAAGCCCAGCTCCTTGAAGGTGGTGTGCGGGGAGACCTGCCGCCCGGCCGGGTACTCCAGGACGGCGGCGACCTGACCGGTGACCAGCGCGCTCACCGCGACCGCGGCACTCGCGTCGTCCGGCGCCGCCGCCGCCGTCTCCTGTCCGGCGGGCGCGGGCGCGGCGCCCCGGGCGGTGCCCGAGACCCAGTACCGCTCGCGCTGGAAGGCATAGGTCGGCAGGGGGACCCGGCGGGCGTCGCCGTGGATCCCCGGGGCGCTCCAGTCCAGGCCGGCGCCGTGGACGAAGACCGAGGCCAGGGCGGTCAGCAGGGTCCTGGGCTCGGGACGGCCCCGGCGCAGCGCGGCCACCGCGACCGCGGCGTCCGGATCCCGCAGGCTGTCGTCGACCATGGCGGAGCAGACACCGTCGGGCCCCAGCTCCAGGAAGGCGGTGGCGCCGGCCGTCTCCAGGGCGCGCGCCGCGTCCAGGAAGCGCACCGGGCGGCGCACCTGCTCCACCCAGTACTCCGGCGACGACCACTCGTCGGTGACGGGCTCACCGGTCACCGACGACACGGCGTCGATACGGGGCGCGCGCAGCGTCAGCCCGGCGACGACCGTGCGGAAGGCGTCGAGCATCGGCTCCATGAGCGGCGAGTGGAAGGCGTGCGACACGGTCAGCCGCCTGGTCCTGCGCCCCTGTTCCCGCAGCCGGTCCGCGAGGGCGAGCACCGTGTCCTCGGCGCCCGACAGGACCACGGAACGGGGCCCGTTCACGGCCGCGATCCCCGCGTGCCGCTCATGGCCGGCGAGCAGCTCCCGTACCTCGCTCTCCGTCGCCTCCACCGCGCACATGGCGCCGCCCGCGTCGAGGCTCTGCATCAGCCGGCCCCGGGCGGCGACCAGCCGCGCGGCGTCCGGCAGATCGAGGACCCCCGCGACATGGGCGGCGGCGATCTCGCCGATGGAGTGCCCCGCGACCAGCGCGGGCACCACGCCCCACGACTCCACGAGCCGGTGGAGGGCCACTTCGAGGGCGAACAGCGCGGGCTGGGTGAAGCCGGTCCCGTCCAGGCCCTCACCGGAGGTGATCACCTCCAGCAGCGGCCGGTCGAGCAGCGGGTCCAGCTCGGCGCGCACCGCGTCGAACGCGGCGGCGAACGCGGGGAACGTCCCGTACAGCTCCAGGCCCATCCCGGCGCGCTGGGCGCCCTGCCCGGTGAACACGAACGCGAGCCGCCCCGGTCCCGCGGCGCCGCGCACCGTCTCCGTCGACGCGCGTCCCTCGGCCAGCGCGGTGAGCGCCTCCAGATGCGCGTCGCCGTCGGGCGCCGCGAGCACGACCGCCCGGTGCTCGAACACGGTCCGGGTGGTGGCCAGGGACCAGGCGGTATCGGCCAGGGAAGGGGATCCGTCACGGCCGAGGGCGTCCCGCAGCCGGCCGGCCTGGGCCCGCAGGGCCGCCTCGGAACGGCCGGAGAGGACCAGCGGAACCACACCCGGGGCGACGGCCGCGGGCTCCGGCGCCCGCGCCGGGACCACCGGGCCCTCGGTGAGCACGACATGCGCGTTGGTGCCGCCCATGCCGAAGGAGGAGACCCCGGCGACCAGCGGACCGTCCGGCGCGGGCCATTCCGTCAGCTCCCGCTGTACGTCGAGTCCCAGCTCGGCCAGCGGGATGGCGGGGTGGGGGGTGTCGAAGTTGAGGCTCGGGGGCAGCCGCCGGTTGCTCAGCGCGAGCAGCGTCTTGAGCAGGCCCACGATGCCCGCCGCGCCTTCGAGATGGCCCACATTGGTCTTCGCGGAGCCGACCCGCAGCCGGGTCCCCGGGGTGCGCCCCGCACCGAGCACCGCGCCCAGCGCCGCCGCCTCGATCGGGTCGCCGACGGGCGTCCCCGTGCCGTGGAGCTCGACATACCGCACGGATGCCGGGTCGACCCCGGCCTTCCCGTACGCCTCGCGCAGCACGCGCTCCTGCGCGTCGCGGCCGGGGACCGTCAGACCGGGCGTCGTCCCGTCGTTGTTGACCGCGCTGCCCCGGATGACGCCGTAGATCCGGTCACCGTCCTCGACCGCGCGGGCCAGCGGCTTCAGCACGACGACGGCCCCGCCCTCACCGCGTACGAAGCCGTTGGCGCGGGCGTCGAAGGTGTAGGTCGTGCCGTCGGGGGAGAGCCCGCCGAACCGTTCCTCGGCGACCGCGCCCTCGGCGAGGACATTGAGGTTGACGCCCGCCGCGATCGCCGTGTCGCTCTCCCCGGCGCGCAGCGACTCGCACGCGAGATGGACGGCGACCAGCGACGAGGACTGCGCCGAGTCGACGGTCAGGCTCGGCCCGTGCAGACCGAGATGGTAGGAGACCCGGTTGGCGATGACTCCGCGGTTGACCCCGGCCATGGTGTGCTGGGTGACCGCCCGGTCACCGTACTGGTAGAGCAGTGCCGCGTACTCGTCGCGCAGGGTGCCGACGAACACGGCGGTACGGCTGCCGCGCAGCGCGGCCGGCAGCGTCCCCGCGTCCTCCAGGGCCTCCCAGGCCAGTTCCAGGACGAGCCGCTGCTGCGGATCCATGGTGACGGCCTCGCGGGGCGAGATGCCGAAGAACGCCGCGTCGAAGGTGTCCACCCGGTCGAGGAACCCGCCCCGGCGCATCCCGGGCTCCGCCGCCTCGTACGTCTCCTGGCTCGCCGCGGCCACCCAGCGGTCCCCGGGCACCTCGGTGATGGCGTCCGAGCCGGTGCGCAGCAGGTCCCAGAAAGCGGCGGGGCCGTCGGCCCCGGGAAGCCGACAGGACACTCCGACGACCGCGATGCCCTCGTCGAGCCCGCCGCCGTGAGCGGCCCTGCGGGAATGGTGCTGATTCGTCATCGCGCTCGACTTCCCTTTCCAGTGAATCCGGCCGAACTGGGGGTCCATGAAAGGCATTTCCATGACACTGCTCGCAGATCGTAGGCAGGTGGTCCTCTCTGGCCCCTCAGTGCCGCTCCATCGGACGGTAACCACACGCGCCGGAACCCGGGAGATCGCGGTATTACCCGTTCATGGGTGGGAAGTTGCTGGCACCGCAATAGTGTCGGGCCACGGAATGTGTGGCACCGGGCCACATGAGAAGGCAGGTTGGATCTCCTCATGTCTCAGCTCACCGATGACGTGGAAAAGCACACCGATCTGTATGTGCAGGCCTTCAACGCGGGCGACTTCGAAACGGTCGACAGCTTCTACACGGCGGAGGCCGTCGCCGTGTGGGAGCAGGGGAAGCCGCTGACGGGTGACGCGCGCCGCGAGTACCAGCGGGAATTCCTCAGGAGCCGGCCGACGATGACGGCCCAGCCCCGCCAGACGTTCGTCACCGGCGACACGGCCCTGCTGATCGTCGACTGGACGATCGACACCGTCGACGAGGAAGGAAAGCCCGAGCGTCTCCAGGGCACGGGCGTCGACGTCCTGCGGCTCGGCGAGGACAAGGTATGGCGCTACGCCATCGACGACCCGTACGGCCAGGGCTGAACCGGGTCGCACGGATATCCCCCCGAACTTACGGAAAGGACCGACCGACCCATGTCGTACACCTTCAGTATCGACTTCGATCCGGCACGCCCGGATCTCACCGGCGACACCGACACCCAGAACGAGATCTTCATTCAGGCGTTCAACTCCGGTGACGGGGAACTGTTCAACAGCCTTTACCGCGAGGATTCCATCTCGAATTTCTCCGGTGAGCCCCTCACGGGCAAGGAGCGCCTCGCGTTCTTCAAGGAGTTCCTCGCCACCAAGCCCGATCTGCACGCCACCGTCACCCACGCGTATGTCGCCGGTGACGTCGCGCTGATCGGCGTCGACTACAAGATCGACACCACCGGGCCCGACGGCGAGCCCGTACAGCTCAGGGGCGTGTGCACCGACGTCCTGCGGCGCGGGGACGACGGCCGCTGGCTGATGTCGATCGACCGTCCGGTGGCCGCCAACGGTCTGGTCGCCGACTAGGACGGCGCCCCGGCCGACAGGGTCCGGGCCCGCGGCGCCCAGGCCGACCGGGCCCAGGCCGGGAGAGCCCGGTCCTGGCCGCCGGCCGGGCGGCGGCCAGGACCGCACACGGGTCCCGGCCGGCGCGGGAGGTCCCGGCACACGGCCGGCACACGGCCGGGACACGAGCGAGGGGCACGACCGCGAACCCCCCTGGTCGCAGGGGGGTTCTGGCGTGGTGAAGGCGATCACGCCCCCCCCGGACCCCACCACCCCCGCGCCCTCACGACCCCACCAGCTCACGACATCGCGACATCACGCACACCGAGGAGAGACAGTGGCCACGCAGGAAGAACTGACCTCAGTACTGGACGCGGTACGCGACGCCGTCCCCGTGCTGCGCCGCAACGGGGCCGGCGCGGAGGAGCGGCGCTGGATACCCGACGAGAACATCGACCTGCTGGAGAAGGCGGGGGTGTTCCGTACGGCGGTACCGCGCGAGCACGGCGGTCTCGACTTCGACGCGGCGCAGCAGGCCCAGGTCATCGCCGAGGTGGCCCGGGGCTGCCCCTCCACCGGCTGGCTGACCATGGTGTGGCTCACCAGTGCCTGGTGCGCCACGCTCTATCCGGACCAGGCGCAGAAGGAGGTCTTCGAGGGCGGCAGCAGCCGGGTCTCGATCGTCTTCGCCCCCACCGGCACCCTGCGTCCGGTCGAGGGCGGCTACCGTCTCAACGGCACCTGGCGGTTCAACTCCGGCTGCCGCGGCGCCGGCTGGGACCTGCTCGCGGCCGAGGTCGAGCACCCCGACGGTACGAGCGAGGAACTCGTCGCCCTGGTGCCCACCGGGGAACTGGACCTCGCGGACGACTGGCATGTCTCGGCCGGCGCCGCCACCGGCAGTTCGACGACCACCGCCACGGATGTCTTCGTGCCGGCCCACCGGGTGGTGCCGCTGGAGGAGGCCATGGTCAGCGCCACCGGCAACCGCTCCAACACCGGGGCCACCGGGCGCAACTACGGTCTGCTCGGCTACATCATGTCCAGCGTGTCGGCGACCTTCCTGGGGATGGCCCGCGGCGCGTTCGAACTCTTCCTGGAGCGGCTGCCCGGACGGGGCATCACCTATACGCAGTGGACGGAGCAGAGCCTGCACCCGCTCACCCAGCAGCAGGTGGCCATCGCGTCCAGCAAGATCGACGCGGCCGAGGCGCTCTCCCACTCCTGGCACCGGGTGCTCCAGACGGCGGCCGACGCGGGCGAGCAGCCCTCCGACGAGGAGAAGGCCGTCATCCGGGGCCGGACCGCCTATGCCGCGCAGCTCTCCAAGGAGGCCGTGGAACTGCTCTTCGCGGCGAGCGGGGGCTCGGTCATCCGCCTCGACGTGGACCTCCAGCGCTTCCACCGCGACATCCAGGGGTTCTCGCTGCACGCGCTGGTGCAGCTCAACGCCAATCTGGAGGTGCAGGGACGGGTCCTGATCGGACTGGACCCCGGTACGTACTTCCTCTGACGCTCGCGGGTACCCCAGAAGGCCCGGGTCGCTGTTACGGCCCCGGGCCTTCCCGTATGTCCGGCGGCGCCGGGGATCAGGCGCCGGCCTGATCCGCCCTGCCGAAGCGGCCGTTGACGAACAGCAGGCCCTCCTCGTCGCTCTCCTGCCCGGCCGCCAGGACCGTCCCGATGAAGATGGTGTGGTCGCCGAAGTCGTGCGAGTCCGTCAGATCGCACTCCAGCCAGGCCACCGAACCGGCCAGCAGGGGCGCTCCGGTGTGCTCCCCGGCGTGCCAGGCCAGCCCCTCGAACTGGGCGGCGCCCAGCGTCCGGTGCTTGTCCGCGAAATGCCGTGCCAGCCCCTCCTGCCGCACTCCGAGTATGTTCACGGCGAATCGCCCCGCCGAGGTCAGCGCCGAGTGCATCACCGCGCTGTGACTCACACTGCACAGCACCGACGGGGGTTCGAGGGAAACCGAGCTGAACGCGTTCGCCGTCATGGCGTGCAAATGCTCACCCCCCACCGTGAGCACCGTCACACCGGTCGCGAAGCGGGACATCACTTCTCTCAGCCGGACGGGCTTCACCGGCTGTGGCCCGGAACGCAAGGCCGCGGGATCGAGTTCAGTGGACGCGGAATTCATGCCACCCTCTCCGAGGTATCTTTCGCGAGGCACATCACGTGCCGTCCATGGGCATTGGCAGCCAGTGGCCTTCAACGTACCCGGGCCGGCGTCGCCGTCTCCCACCGTCGGGTAACCGCTGCCGCACCTGGCCCCGCACACCGGGGATGACCCTCCGGTGACCGCTGGTTGACCGGGCCCGAGCACCCTGTGGGGCATGAATCACAACAGCACCGCAACCAAGGCCCCCGAACTGGCCGAGCCGTTTCTGCGCGAGGTACTCGACAGCGCCGGGCTGGCCGTCGAATATGTGAGCGCGAAGGGCAACACGCTGTACTGGCGGGACGACGAGGGACACGAGACGCCCGTGGCCGACTTCGCCGGCGGCTACGGATCCGTCCTGCTCGGGCACAACCACCCCGAGATCGTCGAACGGGCGCGGGAACTGCTCGCCGGGAACACCCCCGTGCACGCGCAGTTCTCCAGCCACCCCTACGCCAACCGCCTCGCCGCGGAGCTGAACCGGATCATCCACCGGGAACTGGGCACCGACGAGCCGTACTTCGCGGTCTTCGCGAACAGCGGCGCGGAGGCCGTCGAAGCCGCGGTCAAACACGCCGAGCTGGACCGGGGCATGCGCATCGCCGCCCTGCTTGAGGAGATCGCCGCCGGGAACGAGGCCGCGCGCACCGCCGTGGAGAACGGTACGGCCACGGTCGCCGAGCACACCCTCGAACGGGTCGGGCTGACGGCGTCCGCGGCGGGCGCCCGGGAGTCCCTCCGGCTGATGGAGACGGCACTGGCGCTGCGCAACGCGGAGCAGACGGCCCGGCCGCCCCTGTTCCTGGCGCTGGAGGGCGGCTTCCACGGCAAGCTCGCGGCGAGTGTGCAGCTCACGCACAACGAGGGGTACCGCACGCCCTTCAAGGCGCTCGCGGCCCAGGCCCGGTTCATTCCCCAGGACCGGCCGGACGTGCTCAAGCAGGTGCATTCCGAGGAGCGGGGCGTTCTTCTCGGCATGCGGGTCGTCGACGGCCAGCTCACCATCACGGAGCGGGAGTTCCCGGTCTTCTGCGCCTTCCTGGTGGAACCCATCCAGGGCGAGGGCGGAATCCGTGTGCTTTCCCGGGAATTCGCCGGGGAGATCCAGGAATTCTCCGAGAGCGTCGGCTGCCCGGTGATCGTCGACGAGATCCAGAGCGGAATGGGAAGAACCGGCGCCCTGCTGGCGAGTTCCCGGCTCGGACTGCGCGGCGACTATTTCACGCTCGCGAAGACGCTGGGCGGCGGTATCGCCAAGACATCCGTGATGCTGGTGCGCCAGGCGTATTACAGAAAGGAATTCGAGATCGTCCACAGTTCGACCTTCGCCAAGGACAGCTTCTCCTGTCATATCGCGCTCAAGGTCCTCGAACTGCTGGAGGCCGACGGCGGCGCGGCGTACCGCAGGGCCGAGGAGCGGGGCGAGGCGCTGCGCGCGATGCTGACCGCCGTCCACACGGACTTCGGCGATGTGGTCGCCGACGTCAGGGGCCGGGGCCTCATGCTGGGCCTCGAATTCCGTGATCAGTCGCACTCCCCGTCGGACGTGATCCAGGGGGCCGCGCGCGGCGGTCTGTTCGGCTACGTACTCGCCGGTCACCTGCTGCGGCACCACCGGGTCCGTACGTTCCCGACCGCGAGCGCGGTCAACACCCTGCGCTTCGAGCCCTCCGTGGAACTGAGCGACGCGGAGATCGCGCAGTTGGAGGCGGGGCTGCGCGATGTGTGCGCGCTGCTGCGCGCCGGGGCGGGAGAAGCGCTGACCGCGGCCTGAGCCGGCCGGCCGCCACCGCCGGCGGCCACCGGCTCGTCGCACCCCGGTAATACCCACGCCTCGGTAAACCTTTGACGAAAGCGTTATCCGATTATTACCGTGGCCGGTGGCCATTGAACGGGGGAGTTCATGCGTTTTCGTGTCCTGGGCGCGTTGGAAGTCGATAATGACGACGGTCTGGTGGAACTTGGTGGCGTGAGGCAACGATCCGCTCTCGCCTACCTGTTGCTGCACGCCAATCAGGTGGTCTCGACCAGTCAGTTGCTCGGCGCGCTGTGGCCGGCGGACGACGCGCCCATGACCGCGCGGAAGATCCTTCAGAACGCCATCTGGCGGCTGCGCGGGGTGCTCGCGCGGCCGTCCTCCGAGCATCCCGCTCCCGAGCTGCTGACCCGTAACCCCGGCTACATCCTGCGCGTACGGCCCGAACAGGTCGACCTGCTCGTCTTCCAGCAACGGGTCGCCGCGGGCCGGGCGGCACTGGCCGGCGGCCGGCCGCTGGCCGCGCGCGATCTGCTGACCGACGCGCTCGCGCTCTGGCGCGGCTCGGTGCTCGCGGACCTCGCCGAGGAGGGCACGTACTGGGCCGAGGTCTCCTCGATCCAGAAGAAGCGCCTCGATGTCATGGAGGACTGCTTCGAGGCGGAGCTGGCGTGCGGCGGGCACCAGCGGGTGCTGCACGAGCTGAAGGCACTGGTCGAGGCCGAGCCCCTGCGCGAGCGCGCCTCGCGCCAGCTCATGCTCGCGCTGTACCGGTGCGGCCGGCAGGCGGACGCGCTGGCCGTGTACGGGAGGGTGCGGGAGGCGCTCGTCGACGGCCTCGGGCTGGAGCCGAGCCCCGAACTCCAGCAGCTCCAGCGGGCCGTCCTCACCCAGGACCCGGTGCTGGACCTGCCGCGCACCGCGCCCGTCGCGGAACACGCGGCTCCCGCGGCCCGTCCGGTGCCCAGGCCGGAGTCGCCGCGCGTGCCCGGTCCGCCGGTGCCCGAGGCCGTCGAGATGCCGAGCGAGTACCGGCAGGCCAGTGTGCTTCTGCTGCGCTTCGGGCTCGGACCGGACGTCGGGCGGCTGCCCCCGGAGGTCGTCGACCGCGTGCTCGACGCGGTGACGCAGCTCGCCCGCGAGAAGATCGAGGCGGAGGGCGGCATCGTCGCCTCGGCGCTGGGCTCCGTCCTGCTCGGGCTCTTCGACGACGACACGTCGGAGGCCGCGGGCGCCGTCCGCGCGGTACGGGCGGCGGCGGCCGTCCGTGACTGCCTCGCCATCGCGTCGGCCACCCTGCGCTCCGCGGCCCACGGGCTCTCCGCGCACGGCGCCGTGTACACCGGACAGGTCGTCGTCTGCCGCTGGCCGGGCGCCGGGGTGACCCCGCCGTGGATCGGCGGCCATCTCGTGGACGACTGCCAGGCCGCGCTGTCGTCGGTCCCGGCGGGCGAGGTCCATGTCTGCGACACCACCCGCCGGCTGACCGAGCCGCACATCACCTACCGCGAGGGCGGCACCGTCCTGGCCCCGTGGGAGCTGATGGCCGTGGGGGACGGCTTTCCCAACCAGTGGCCGGCCCCGGCCGGCGACCGGGAGTGCGAACTGGACCTGATGCGGGCCATCCTGCTGCGGACCCGGCACCGGTCCACACCGCACCTCGTCACCGTTCTCGGCCCCTCGGGCCGCAAGACCCGGCTGCTCGTGGAGTTCCAGCGGCTGGTGGAGGCGGGCGCCGCCGAGCCGGTACGGGTGCTGAGCGGCACGGTCACCCCCTCGCGCGACGGGATGTCCGCCCCGGCCGAGATGCTCGCCTCGTACGCGGGGATCGTCGCCGAGGACACCCCCGAGGCCGCGTCCGCCAAGCTCGACGGGGTCCTCGCCGTGCTCACCGGGGACCAGGACATCGCCCGGACGCTCCGCTCCTCGTTGCGGCCGATGATCCACTCGCGCGGCCCGGTGCGCCGCGAGGCGCTCGCCGCCTGGCGGGACTTCCTCATCCTGGCCGCGTCGAAGCACCCCCTGGTGGTGGTCTGGGACGATCTCGATCTCGCCGACGAGCCGCTGCTCGACCTGGTGGAGAGGCTGGCCGACCCCCGTGCCGACGTACCGCTGCTGAATGTCGTCGGCGCGGACGCGCGGCTGCTCGCCCGCCGTCCCGGCTGGGCCGCCGGGCGTCCGCAGGCGATGACGATCAGCCTGGGTCCGGTGACCGACGACGCCCTGGATCAGCTCCTCGAATGCCTGCTCATGCCGGGCCGGGCAGCAGTGGCCTAGGGCCTCTCGGGCGCGCCCCGCGGGGCGCGGCGGCGGTCCTGGCGCCTGCGGGGCCGCCGGCGCGGGCCAGGGCGCGGATGACCTCCAGGCCCTCCGGCGCGTGGGACGGCAGCGACAGGGTCGCAGACTCGATCAGCAGGGATATCGCGACGGCGTGCTGATGGGCCGCCCCCCGGGGGAAGGCGGGAGCGCCCCCGTCCCCGGGGCGCGGGGTCCGGCAGGCGCTGGAGAGCACCTGCCGTGCCCACCGCACCACCGACGGCCGCGTCCTGTGGTGGCCCAGCAGCGTCGCGGTGGGGGCGGTGAGCAGTGTCTTCTCGAAGCGGCGGAGGATCGCGTCCGCGTGCTCCGCCAGCAGGGATTCGCCCGGCTCGTGCCGATGGGCCGGCGCGGGACGGGGAAGGGGGACTTCGCCGCCGGACGCCGTTGTCCGGGAGGTGATTCTCGCGCGACGAAGTCCCTCGGTCAGGGCTACGGTGAACTCCCTGCCGACGAAGGCGGCGAGGGTCGCGTCATGTTCGAAGGGCCCCAGGACGACCTGGGATGAGGACCCGGGGCCAGGCTGCTCGCGGTGCGTATGGCTGTTGTCCATACGGAGCAGCTAACCAAGTCCCGTACACCGGGGAACCACTTGCTGATCTGCGTGGCGGTCATGGAGGGCCCGTGACCGTACGGTTCCCGGCGCCCGCGCTTCCCGCGGCGTCCGGACGGAAGACCCTAGGCATCGCCGCCGGACACCGCCTGGAGCGGTACACGCGGCGACTCGGAGAGCCGGGTGAGACTCAGCGTGCTGGTGCTGCGCTGCCCGACTCCCCAGAGCGGACGCTTCCCGAGCAGTTCGGGGCGGGCACTCGCCACGATGAGCAGGGCGGCGTTGTCGGCGGTCGTGGCCAGCTCCTCCACCCAGTCGAGCACGGCGTCCGAGGCGAGGTGGAGATTGTCCAGACACAGGACCAGTGGCTGCTGCCGTGCCCGCAGCGACAGCAGGTCGGCCCAGCCGTTCATGACATGACGGGGATGCATGGCGGGCGGCGGATGGTTCGGTACGAGCAGGTCCTGGAGCAGCCGGTCCGCGACCGGCCCGATGCCGACCGTGCCGTGCACGAGACCGGTGAGCAGCTCGCCCTGCGGGGTGTCCGGCGGGGTGGACGAGAACTCCCGCCAGGCGTCGAGCAGGGCACCGGCCAGACTGTGCAGGCTGGTGGCGCCGTTCGCGGGCGCCGCCGGCCGCAGCACGAGCACCTCGTCGGGCCCTCCGGTGATCCGGCGCTCGAACTCCGCCAGCAGCCGGGACTTGCCCGCCCCGGGCTCACCGAGCACCGTCAGCAGATAGGGGACCCGGTGATGGCGGGAGTGGGCCAGCAGGCTGTTCAGGATGTCCAGTTCGTACTCCCGGGGGAACGGCGCCCCGCCGACGGCGCTCACCGGGAGGCCCTGCGGACAGACGGCACAGGCCTCGCGCACATCGGGGACGGAGCCCCCCTTCCCCGGGACCCGGAGATAGCGGACCTGGCTGTCCGTGCCGACCGCGGCCTTCCTGCTGACGTAGACCTTCCCCGGCGGTACGTCCGAGAGCAGATGCTGGGTCGTGTCCAGCAGCGCCCCCACCACGGAGACGGCGCCGTCGGGGGCGTCGGGGGCGTGCCGCACGAGCACCCCGCCCGTGGTGACCACCGCCCGGACGGCGAGGTCCGGCACATCCCCGAACCGGTCCCGTACCGCGAGCGCCGCCCGTACCGCGTCCAGCGAGGCGGACAGCGGATCGGAGCGCAGCCCGAACAGGGCGGCGGAGAGATGGCCGACGGATCCCACGACGGTGCCGCCGTGCTCCTCGATGCCCTCCGCCACGACGGTGACCGCCCGGTGCAGCGCGGTGTTGAGCCGCCCCGGCTCCAGCCGTCCGTCCTCCGGTGTGCCGGTCTGGATCAGCAGGACGGAGACCTCCTGCCGGGTGCTCACCGGAGTACCGCCGCGCGTGCGTGCCGGGCGCTGGTCCACCACGAGCCGGGGCTCGGCGGGACGGCGCGCCGTCCCGGGATCCGGGCGGTTCCCGTCGGCCGCGGTGGCGGGCACGGGAGCGGGCGCCGCCTCCACGGCGTGCCGCACGGGCCCGCCGTCCGGCCGTCGCGGCAGATCCGTCACCTGCGCCACCTCCGCGGGCGCCCCGGTGGGAGCCGCGAGCGAGGGGTGGTGGTGCAGGATGTGCTGCTGGAGCGTCTGGAGATCCCGGGAGGGTTCGAGACCGTACTCCTCGACCAGTTCGAGCCGTACCCGGCTGAACACACTGAGGGCCTCGGCCTGCCGCCCGCAGCGGTACAGCGCCAGCATCAACTGCCCGCAGAGCCGTTCGCGCAGCGGCTCGGACTCCACGAGGGAGACCAGCTCGCCCAGCACGGCGTGGTGACGCCCGCACGCCAGTTCGGCCTCGAAGCGGTACTCCATGGCGTCGAGCCGCAACTGCCGCAGCCGTGCCACCTCGGGCCAGTCCAGCCCCTGTTCCACCAGGTCGGACAGGACGGGTCCGCGCCACTCGTCCAGCGCCTCGCGCAGCAGCTCGGCCGCCAGGGCCGGCTCGTCGGCGTCCAGCAGGGTCCGGCCCTCGGCCACCCTCCGGTCGAAGCGCGACACGTCCAGCGTGTCGGGTGCGACATGCAGCATGTATCCCGGGGACCGGGTGAGCAGCTCCGGCGTCGCGGCCCCGGACACGTCCACCAGGGAGTGCGGCCGTGACAGCGCCGCGCGCAGCCCCGACACCGCGTTCTGAATGATCTTCCTGGCCGTTACGGGACGGCTCTCCTGGGACCAGAGCGCGTCCAGCAGCTCGCTGGTGGCCACCACTTGATTGGCCCGCAGGAGCAACTTCCCGAGAACGGCCCGTTGTTTGAATCCTCCCAAGGCCAGCGTCCGGTCGCGGGACTGTACTTCCAGCGGCCCCAGAATCCTGAATTCCACGCCTTCTCCCCCATTGCTTGACCACCTGTCGGTCGGTGACTGGCGCTCGCGCTACCTGCCTCCCTGCGTGACCGGGTCCTGGGCACCGCTCACCAGCAGTTCGGCGACGGCGTCGAGATGCCGGTCCAGATAGAAGTGGCCGCCGGGGAAGACCTTCAGCTCGCAGCCCGCGCGGGTGAACTCCTCCCAGCGGGCCGACTCCGTGACCGGGACGACCGTGTCGTCCCGCCCGGTCAGGGCGGTCACCGGGATGTCCAGCGGCCCGCCGGGCCGCCAGCGGTACGAGGCGAGCGCCCGGTAGTCGGCGCGCAGCGCGGGCAGCGCCATCTCCACCAGCTCGGGGTCGTCGAGCACGGCGGCGCCGGTCCCGCCGAGCGAGCGGACGGCGGCGAGGATCGCCTGGTCGTCCGCCAGCAGATCGTGGGGATTGGGGTACGGTCCTGGCGCACCGCGCCCGGAGAGGAACAACCGGATGGGGAGGGGCGCTCCCCACCGCTCCAGGGCGCGGGCGGTCTCATAGGCGACCAGCGCCCCCATGCTGTGGCCGAAGAGCGCGTACGGGCGGTCGTCGGCCCCGCGTAAGCCCTCGGCGATCCGCTCGGCGAGACGCACGATGTCGTCCGCCGGTGTCTCGCGTCTGCGGTCCTGGCGCCCCGGATACTGCACGGCCAGGACATCGAGGCGCGAGGAGAGCCGGCGCGACAGCGGGGCGAACACCCCGGCGGAGCCGCCCGCGTGCGGAAAACAGATGAGTCGGGTGTCGTGGAACCTGGCCTCTCCGAACCGCCTGAACCACTGACTGTCCATGGTGATCTCACTCCTCCGTGTGGGATTGAGGTTGCTCGTAGGGTTCCTGGGCGCGGGCCCCGCGCAGGGCCCGCGCCCACCAGCTCAGCCGGTCGAGCATCAGACGGGCCGCCTCGTCGCTCGCCTCCGTGGCGACGGGGCGGCCCTCCGGCCCGAAGCGCTCCCAGTAGTTGTGGAAGCTCACGGTCTCGCGCACCGTCACGGCGTGGACCTCGGCGAAGACCTGGCGCAACTGGCCGACCGCGGCCAGCCCGCTGGAGGGGCCGCCGTAGGAGAGGAAGCCGACGGGCTTGGCGTGCCACTCCTCGTCGTACCAGTCGATCGCGTTCTTGAGGGAAGCCGGGAAGCTCTGGTTGTATTCGGGCGTCACCACCACGAAGGCGTCGGCGGCGGCCAGCCACGGCGCGAGATCCTTCACCGACTGCGGTTTGACCGCCCGGGGATCGGCGGACATGACATCGGGCAGCCATGCGGTGGCGAGATCGATGACATCGACGTCGAAATCACGCCGTAACCTCGCGCGCGAGGCGAGCCACTCCGCGGCGACCGGCCCGAACCGGCCCTTCCTGACACTGCCGATGACAATGACCAGCCGAAGCCGTTCACTTTCGGCCATTCCGTTCTCCCCCACCGGACTCCCCCTCTGGCCCTCGGTCCGGTCCCACAGTCGCGGATGGTCCTTCGGGTTTGCTTCGGGTCCGGTTCGGAGTTGTTCGGGCAGCCGTCCGATCCGCTTTGGGGCCCACGGAACAGCCGTCACTCCATGAGGCGCCCGGGTTACTGTGAGGTCATGCGATTCGGGGTGCTGGGACCACTGGAGGTGTGGAGCGCCGAGGGAAGGCTGGTGCCGGTTCCCGAGGTCAAGGTCCGGACGCTCCTCGCGGACCTGCTCGCCCACCACGGCGAAGTCGTCCCCACGGGACGGCTGATAGAGGACCTCTGGGGCGGCTCCGCCTACACCGCGCGTCCCACCTCCTCCCTCCAGGCCAAGGTCTCCCAGCTGAGACGGGCACTGGAGAACGCCGAACCGGGCGCCCGTTCCCTCGTCGCCCACCAGGCGCCCGGGTACACCATCGACGTGCCCGCCGAGGCACTGGACATCGGCCGCTTCCGCGCCCTGGTGGCCGAGGCCCGGCTCGCCGAGGAGCCCCGCGCGAAGGCCGCCGTGCTGACCGACGCGCTCTCCCTGTGGCGCGGGGCGGCGTTCGCCGACTTCGCGGACCAGCCGTTCGTACGGTCCGCGGCGGCGGCTCTGGAGGAGGAGCGCCTCGCCGCGGTGGAGGAGTACGCCGAGACCCGGCTCGAACTGGGCGAGCACAGCGTACTGGTCGGTGAACTCACCGCCCTGGTGGACCGGTTCCCGCTCCGGGAGGGCTTACGCGCGGTGCAGATGCGCAGCCTCTACCGCGCGGGACGCCCGTCCGAAGCCCTCGACAGCTACGCGGATCTGCGCCGCCGCCTCGACGAGGAACTGGGACTGATGCCGGGACCCGCGCTCGACGCGCTCCAGCAGGCCATCCTCCGCCACGATCCCGCACTGGCCCGGCAGGAGGTACCTCCCGATCCCGCCACCACGGCCCGGGTCCGCACCAATCTGGCCGCCTCGGTGAGCACCCTGGTGGGCAGGGACGGGGCGATGGAGGAGGTGCGTACCCTCATCACCCGGCGGCGCCTGGTCACCCTCACCGGCCCGGGAGGCGTGGGCAAGACCCGGCTGGCGGTCGCCACGGTCGCCGGACTCTGCTCGGAATTCCCCGACGGTGCCTGGCTGGTGGAGCTGGCGGGCGCCTGTGCCCCCGATTGTTCCATCGGTGCGGAACCATTGGCTGAACGGGTGATGGCCGTCCTGGGAATCAGGGAGTCGGCCTTCGACAGCCGCGCGGCCCCGGCGACCCAGCGCCTCGCGGACGTCCTGGCCTCCCAGCGGCTGGTGCTGGTCCTGGACAGCTGCGAGTACGCCATCGACGACGTGGCGCGGCTGGTGGGGCCGCTGCTCGACAGCGCGCCCGGACTCCACGTCCTGGCGACCAGTCAGGAGCCCCTGCGCGTCAGCGGGGAGACGGTCTGGCCGGTGCCCTCGCTCGGGCTTCCGCTGCCCGGTGAGAGCAGGCACGACGTCCTGCTCGCCTCCAGTGCCGTACGGCTCTTCGTCGAGCGCGTCCGTGCCACCGGGCCGGACTTCGCGCCGGACGCCGCCACCGTCCGGCGGATCGCCGAGATATGCCGCCGTCTGGACGGCATCCCGCTCGCCCTGGAGCTCGCCGCCACCCGGGTCAGGGCGCTCGGCGTGGACGAACTGCACGACCGGCTCGACGACCGCTTCCGCATACTCACCAGCGGCTACCGTGACGCCCCCCAGCGCCACCGCACCCTCCAGGCCACCATCGAGTGGAGCTGGAGCCTGCTGGACACACGGGAGCGGACGGTGCTGCGCAGGCTCTCCGTCTTCGCCGACGGCTGCGACCTGGAAGCGGCCGAACAGGTCTGCTCCGGCGCGGGGATGCCGGGAGAGGACGTGCTCGACGCCCTCGCGGTCCTGGTGGACCGTTCCCTCGCCCTCAGAAGCGACAGCCCGGCCGGGGCACGCTACCGGCTGCTCGAGTCCGTCGCCGCGTACGGCCAGCAGCGACTCGCCGAGTCGGGCGAGGCCGCCGAGGCCGGCGCCCGGCAACTGGACTACTACACCGAGCTGGCCGAGCGTGCCCAGCCTCATCTGCACGGACGTGACCAGCGCCGCTGGCTGCGCCGTCTCGACGCCGAGGCGGCCAACTTCCAGCGCGCCCTGGAGGAGGCCAGGCGCGGCAAGGACGCCCATCGTGCCCTGCGGCTGTCCAACGCGCTGAGCTGGTACCGGTTTCTGCGGGGCCGCCTCGGCGAGGCCCGCAGGGCCCTGGCGGCCGCGCTGGCCATCGACGGCGAGGCGACACCCACCGAACGGGCCGAGGCCACCGCCTGGCACGCCGGGTTCGCGATGCTGCTGGGGGAGGGGACCTCGGACACCGGGTTCCCCGCCGAGCGCGAGGGCGGCGGCCGCGAGGGCGGCGGCACGGAGCGGGAGGTGGGGCAGGTCAGGGCCGAGTGGTTCCTCGGCGCCGCCCACTGGAGCGTGGGCGTGCTGTCCGCCGGGGAGGACGGCGTGCAGCGCGCGCTCCAGCACTTCCGCGCGCTGCGCGACAGCTGGGGTACGGCGGCGGCGCTCAGCAGCCGCGCCGCGCTGGCCCTGGCCCGGGGGGACCTGGACGGGCTGCGTGACAACGCGCTGGAGGCCCGCGAGCACTTCACCGAACTCGGCGAGCAGTGGGGGCAGTTGAAGGCGGCGGAGGTCCTCAGCGTGCTGGCCGAGATCAACGGCAGTTACGAACAGGCCGAACAGCTCCACCGGGAGGGCCTGCGGATCGCCGAGGCCCTGGAACTGTGGCCGGAGGTCTCCCGCCAGTTGTCGGGACTCGGCCGTATCGCCCTCCTCGAACGCCGCTACCGGGAGGCCGAGGAGTTCCACACCCGCGCCCAGCGCCTGGCCGTCGAGCAGGGCAACCGGCCGGCGGAGCAGTTCGCCGCGCTCGGCCTCGCGCTCGGCGCCCGGCGCGAGGGGCATCTCGATATCGCGGAGGCCCGGCTGCGCCCCTGGCTCACCTGGAACCGCAGCCGCTCCGACGTCCCGGGCCTCGCCCTGGTCCTGGCCGAACTGGGCTTCATCGCGGAGCAGCGGGGCGACGCCGCCCAGGCGCTGGCCCTGCACCAGGACGGCCTGGCCACGGCGATGGCCACCGGCGACCCGCGCGCGGTCGCGCTCGCCCTGGAGGGGCTCGCCGGCGCGCACTCACTCGCCGGTCTGTGGGCCAGGGCGGCCCGGCTGCTGGGCACGGCCGCCGCCACCAGGAGAAGGGCCGGGGCACCGCAGCCGCCCGCGGAGCAGGCCGATGTGGAGCGGATCGCCGCGCGGCTGCGCCAAGCGCTCGGCGAGGACGGGTACGCGGCGGAGTTCTCGGCGGGCGGGACGACGGACCATGTGACCCAGGCGGCCGCGGAGATGGAGCACCTCGACTCCGCACGCCGCCCGTGACGGCGGCGGGACGAGTCCGTCCGGTCACGGACGTCGGGTGAACGCCCCTCCGTGGACGGGCGGTTACCCGGCGATTGCCGGGGCCGGCCGGCCCCGGCGCGCACCGGCCGACGGGTCAGGAGGCCTGCTTGTCGTACTCCAGACGGCGGTCGTACTCGGTGCGGGCGATCGCGATCTCGTGCTGGTGCTGCTCCGTCCACGCCACCAGGGCCTGGATGGTGTCATGGAGCGTCGCGCCGAGCGGTGTGAGTTCATAATCGACACGAGGCGGCACGACCGGGTGAACGGTCCTCCGGACGAGCCCGTCACGTTCGAGCTGACGCAGGGTCACCGTCAGCATGCGCTGGCTGATGCCCTCGATCCTGTGGCGCAGTTCCGTGAAGCGCAGGGTCCGGCGTTCGAGGAGCGCGATGACCAGCAGTGACCACTTGTCCGCGACGCGGTCGAGGATCTGACGCACCTCGCAGCCCTCGCGCGTGTCCCACTGAAGGATGTCGTAGTCCCCATCGGTACCCGTGCAGTGCGTCGGTGACTTTAAAGTGCCTTCTTCCATGGCCAGTCAGCTTGCCCGATGATTCCGAGAGTTACAAGTGGGAACCGGCAGGCTCCCGCGTAACTGGACTTGTGCGCCCGGGAACCCCGAATTGATTCCCTGGGCGCTTCACCGACGCGCCGGGAGCGCGGACGGAATCCCATTCATCATTCCTGCGTGTTCAAGGAGACATCCTGTGTCCACAGTGCAATCCCCATCGAGCAGCGGATCTGACCGCATGAGCGGGCGCGCTTGGGGCGTGCTCTTCGTGCTGTGCGGCGCGATCTTCCTGGAGGGTATCGACGTAGCCATGCTCAATGTGGCGCTTCCGTCGATCCGCGAGGATCTGGACATGTCCACGGGCATGCTTCAGTGGGTCATGAGCGCGTATGTCCTCGGCTACGGCGGCTTCATGCTGCTCGGCGGCCGCGCCGCCGACCTGTTCGGCCGCCGTCAGATGTTCGTGTTCTGGCTGGTGGTGTTCCTGCTCTTCTCCGGCCTGGGCGGTTTCGCCACCGAGGGCTGGATGCTGATCGTCGCCCGGTTCGTGACCGGTGTGGCGGCGGCCTTCATGACCCCGGCCGGTCTGTCCATCATCACCACGAGCTTCGAGGAGGGTCCCAAGCGCAACAAGGCCCTGCTCGTCTACTCCGGCACCGCCGCCGGAGGCTTCTCCATCGGTCTGGTCGTCGGTGGTCTCCTGGCCGCCGTCAACTGGCGGTGGGTGTTCTTCGCGCCGGTGATCCTCTCCTTCCTCATCCTGGTCACCGCGCTCGCCCTGATCCCCAAGTCGGCCCGCCCCGACCGCAAGGGCCAGCCCGTCGACCTCGGCGGCGCGATCACCGTCACCGCCGCCATCCTGCTGCTGGTGTGGGCCGTGGAGCGCGCCACGCACGTGACGGCCCTCTGGACGGTCGGCACGGTCGCGGTCAGCCTGCTGCTGTTCCTCACGTTCACCGCCATCGAGCGCAGGTCGGCCTCGCCGCTGGTACGGCTGGGCATCTTCCGCAACGCCGCGCTCGTCCGCTCCAACATCGCCGGTCTGCTCTTCGCCGCCGGGTTCTTCGGCTTCCAGTTCATCGTCGTCCTGTACCTCCAGGAACTGCGGAACTGGTCGACGCTCCAGACCAGCTTCGCCATGATCGTGATCGGTATCGACGCGATCCTCTCGCCCACGCTGACCCCCAAGCTGGTCGAGAAGTTCGGCAACGCACGGGTCATCTTCGGCGGTCTGATCCTGGCCTCGCTGTCGTACGCCCTGTTCCTGCCGGTCCAGGCGGACTGGACGTACGCGGTCATGTTCCCGAGCCTGATCGTCCTGGGTCTGGCCTTCTCGCTCGCGTACGGCCCGCTGACCATCGTCGCCACCGAAGGCATCGCGGAGGAGGAGCAGGGCGTCGCCGGCGGTCTGCTCTACACCTCCTTCCAGTTCGGAGCCGCTCTGGGACTCTCCTCGGTGGCCGCGGTCAACATCGCGGCGACGGACGGTTCGTCCCCGGCGGAGCAGCTCTCCGGATACCAGGCCGCCCTGGTCGTGCCCCTGGTCGCGGCCCTGATCGCCACCGTGATCAGCGCGTTCGGCCTGCGCAGCCGCGCCGCCGCCCCCGAGGTCGCCCCCGAGGCCCCCGCTCCGGTCCGGTAGAGGCGTCACGCCGACCTCCCGGAGCAGTACTCCGCGCCACCCCCCGAACGCGACGCCCTGGCCGCAATTCCCCCGTCGGCCAGGGCGTCGCTTTTTGCTGTGCGGCGCCAATTGACGTGAGGATTGGCGAAGACTTTCTGATTACCGATACGTGACCGCCCCTGGGCAAGAATGGCGGGGCGCGCCGGAATCGAGGTCGATTGCTTTCGGTTCCCGCCGCCCAGTCGCGTTGCGGTGCGAACCGCGCGGCGCACGTATTGCCCCATTCACGAACCGGTCCCGGGCCGTCGTCCGACAAGCGGCCCGGGGCTCGGCTCCGCCTCCCACCCCCCGGTGGGACAAGACTGCTCAGGAGGCAGAATGACTACCACGGACAGTGCCGTCGCCGCGGTTCTCGACGAGGTGACCGGTCTGGCCGCGACGCTTCGGGAGAGCGGTCCTGAGGCCGAGGAGCGCCGCTGGATCCCGGACGCCAACATCGAACTGCTCGACAAGGCCGGTGTGTTCCGGCTGTCGGTGCCGCGCCGCTTCGGTGGGCTGGAGGCACCGCTCGCCGACCAGGTCAGGATTCTGTCCGAGATCTCCCGCGCCGACACGGCGAGCGGCTGGGTGTCGATGATCTGGGTGTCCAGCTCATGGGTTCCCAGCCTGTTCCCCGACCAGGCGCAGGAGGAGGTGTACGCGGGCGGTGCGGCGCGCGTGTCCACCGGCTTCACCCCCACGGGCACGCTCACCCCGGTCGAGGGCGGCTACTCGCTCAGCGGCTCGTGGAAGTGGATCTCGGGCTCACGGGGCGCCAACTGGGGCCTGCTGTCGGCCCTGCTGGCCGGTCCTGACGGAACTCCGGCCCCCTACGCGGCCCTGGTGCCGTTCTCCGAGCTGACCATCGCGGACGACTGGCACACGTCGTCCGCGGCCGGCACCGGCAGCTCCACCGTCACCGCCGAGAATGTGACCGTGCCCGCCCACCGGGTGGCCGGCCTGCTGGACATCCTCTCCGGCGCGACCGGTGACCGTTCCAACACCGGGGCCACCGGCCGTAATTACGCGTTCATCCCGTTCTTCATGGCCCAGGGCGCGTCGGCGTACCTCGGTATCGCCAAGGGTGCCTACGACCTGTTCCTGGACCGGCTGCCGGGCCGGGGCATCACGTACACCTCGTGGACCGACCAGAGCCAGTCGCCGGTCACCCAGATCCAGGTCGCCACGGCGGCCAACAAGATCGCGGCGGCCGAGGGGCTCCAGGAGGCCTGGCTGAGCCTGATCCAGCGGCACGCCGACGCCGGCACCCAGCCGTCCGTCGAGGAGCGGGCCGCCGTGCGCGGCAAGGCCGCGTTCGCCATCCAGTTGGCGAAGGAGGCCGTGGACGAGCTGTTCGAGGCCAGTGGCGCGTCCGTCATCATGCGCGACGTCCCCTTCCAGCGCTTCCACCGGGACATCCGGGGCCTCTCGCTGCACGCGCTGTTCGCGTTCAACTCCAACCAGGAAGTGCACGGGCGCTCCATTCTCGGTCTCGCCCCCGACACGCCCTTCCTGTGAGCCGCCCCCGATAGCCGGTTCCGGCCGGCGCTCCTCCGGGCCACCCGCCGTGCCCGCGGGCGGGTGGCCCTCCTCGGCGCGCCCCATGTCCCTCATGTCCTCTGCTCGAACGGTTGGAAGGAACTCCGCTGCCATGACCGACAAGACCGTCCTCGTCCTGGGAGGGACAGGCAAGACCGGCCGCCGTCTGGTGGACCAGCTCCAGGAGCGCGGCGCGAACGTCCGGGCCGCGAGCCGGTCAGGACGTACACGTTTCGACTGGGACGACCGCAACACCTGGGAACCGGCGCTCCAGGGCGTCGACGCCGCCTATCTGGTGGACATGCAGGACAAGCCGGGAACCTGGGACGCGGAGAAGCACATCCGCGAACTGGCCGCCCTCGCCGTGGAGTCCAAGGTCCGCAGGCTGGTCCTCCTCCAGGCCCGGGTCACCGAGCCGGTGGGCGGCAAGTCCCTGATCGCCGGTGAGCAGGCGGTCAAGGACTCCGGCGCCGAGTGGACCGTGCTGCGGCCCAACTGGTTCAACCAGAACTTCGACGAGGGAGTGCTGCTCGACGGCGTCAAGGACGGCGAGCTGCGACTGCCCGCGGGCGACGGCCGGGAGCCCTTCGTGGACGCTGCCGATGTCGCGGCCGTCGCCGCCGTCGCGCTCCTGGAGGACGGGCACGCCGGGGAGACCTATGAGCTGAGCGGTCCGCGCGCGCTCACCCTCGACGAGGCGGCCGGCGAGATCACCGCCGCCATCGGCCGCGACGTGCGCTATGTCTCCGTACCCCACGGGGAGTACGTGGAGGAGCTGGTCCAGTACGAGGTGCCCGCCGACTACGCGCTCTTCGTGGCCGACCTCGTCGCGCAGATCCGTGACAACAAGAACGCCGTCCCGACCGACACCGTACGACGTGTCCTGGGGCGCGAGCCGCGTGACTTCTCCGACTTCGTGGCGGACGCGGCGGCCCGCGGGGCATGGAACCTCTGAGCCCGGCCGGCATTCCGTAAAGCCGCCCCCGGATATTTCCGGGGCGCGGGACGCGGGATGACTACTCGCTCGTGATCGAACGGTCCCGTGGTGGACTCGCTTGGTATGGCGGGGGTGAGTAGGTGACTTTGAAGTGCCCTCTTCCGCGACCCCTGAGGCCCATGCATGCTGGCTTCGGGTGAGTCTTCCACGGATCACTGTTCGATCAGGTAATTGCACGCAGACAGGAGCTGGCATGGCCGCCAAAGTCGACTCGTTCTCCGAGCTCGAGGACAAATTCTTCGAATACATCAAAGATATTCGTTACTGCACCATGATTACGGTGGACAAGAAGTCCCGCCCGCGTGCCCGTGTGCTGCTGCCGATCTGGGAGGTGGTCGACGGGCAGCCGGTCGGCTGGCTCGCCGCGTACAAGACCCCGGTGAAGGTCGCCCATCTCGCGAACAACCCGCACACCACCTACGCGTACTGGAGCCCCCGGCAGAACGCGGTCTATGTCGACAGCGTCTCCACCTGGGCGGAGGACATGGAGACCAAGACCTACGCCTGGGAGCTGTACCAGAAGGGCAGCCCGGCCGGGGTCGGCTACGACCCGTACAACTTCTGGCGCGGCGGCCCCGCCGATCCGCAGTACCACATCCTGAAGATCGAGCCCTGGCGGGTGCAGGTGCTGCGGGGCACGGACCTGAGCAGCCGTATCTGGACCAAGAAGGAGCAGGACTGAACGGACAGCGGCGCTGGCCGATGAGCACGCACTCGTCGGCCGGAAGGCCCGGTCAGCCGGACGGCAGCGCGTAGTCCAGCGAGATGTTGAGCGTGGTGGCGAAGGTCAGGTACATCAGCCACAGCCCGGTGAGGATGTGGAAGAACCCGAGCGCCAGCTCGCCCGGATTGCGCACCGCGGGCGCCTTCTCGTTCGCGCCTCCCACGGGCCGCGTGCGCGCCCCGATCCGGAAGCTGGCGAAGATCTCGCTGAGATAGACCCCGGTGAGTCCGGCGAACAGCACCCCCAGCGGCCAGGAGTCGGCGGAGAAGAAGACCACCATGCCCAGCACCGAGATGATGGTGAACGGAATCGACATGAGCCCGTTCGGACGTACGTCATTTCCCTGGTAGCGGTTCCACCCCATCGCGAACCAGTGAATGCCGTACGCCGAGAACGCCAGCGCCGCCGTGTAGAGGGCCGGTTCCTTGAGCGTCTCGAACCAGGCGAGGGCGACGAACAGATAGACGCCCGTGATGAACTGGCAGAAACCGGGGAGCCAGATTCCCCACACACCGCTCGCCCGGTCGACCGAGGTATTCCTCTCCGGGAACCGGAAGAGTTCCTGCGGCCCGTAGATGAGATAGCCGGTCCCGAGACCGAAGAATCCCAGGACGACCGGCGCGAACGTCGTCGTAGCGAACCCGATGCTCATCGGCGCTCCACTCCGAGGGGGAAAGCCAGGTCGTTCCGATCATGCGTCGGGCCCGTCGGCCGCGCAAATGGAGCCGAGCCGCCCCGGGTGCGTACTCCCCGGGGCGGCTCGTACGGCCTCGTACGGCGGGAGTTCAGCTCCCCACCCGCCGCGCACGGGGTTCGAGACGGACGACGACCCCCTTCGACGTCGGTGTGTTGCTGATCTCCGCGACGCTGTCCAGCGGCACCAGGACATTGGCCTCGGGGTAGTACGCGGCGGCGCACCCCCGCGCGGTCGGGTACGAGACCAGACGGAAGTCGTCCGCACGCCGCTCGACCCCGTCGTGCCACACCCCGATCACGTCCGCCCGGTCGCCGTCGGCGAGGCCGAGGGCCCGCAGGTCGGCCGGGTTCACCAGCACGATCCGTCTGGATCCGTGGATTCCGCGGTAGCGGTCGTCCAGGGTGTACGGGACGGTGTTCCACTGGTCGTGGGAGCGCAGGGTCTGGAGCAGCAGATGCCCTGCGGGGGCCCGGAGCATCTGGAACTCGTTCGCGGTGAACAGCGCCTTGCCGCTCGGGGTCGGGAAGACGCCCTCGTTCACCGGGTTGGGCAGTCCGAAACCTCCCGGGACGGCCACCCGTTCGTTGTAGTTCTCGAATCCCGGCACGACCCGGGCGATCCGCTGCCGGACGAGGTTGTAGTCGGCCTCGAAGCCTTCCCAGGGCACATCGACCCGGTCGCCCAGGGTGTGGCGGGCGAGTCTGCACAGGATGCCCACGTCGCTGAGCAGCTTTCTGGAGGCCGGTTCGAGCCGCCCGTACGAGGCGTGCACCTGACTCATCGAGTCCTCGACGGTGATGAACTGCTCCCCGCCGGCCTGCCGGTCCTTCTCGCTGCGGCCCAGCGCCGGGAGGATCAGCGCGATGTCGCCGCAGACCGTGTGCGAGCGGTTCAGCTTGGTCGAGATGTGCGCCGTGAGGCGGCACCGGCGCATGGCCTGCTCGGTCGCCCCGCTGTCGGGTGTCGCCCGGACGAAATTGCCGGCGAGACCGAGGAAGATCTTCGCGCGGCCGTCCAGCATGGCCCGGATGGAATTCACCGTGTCCCAGCCGGGCTCGGCCGGCGGGGTGAACGAGAATTCGCGCCCCAGGGCCTCCATGAACGACTGCGGCATTTTCTCCCAGATGCCCATGGTGCGGTCGCCCTGGACATTGCTGTGGCCGCGCACCGGGCACGCGCCCGCGCGGGCCTTGCCGATATTGCCGCGCAGCAGCAGGAAATTGACGATCTCCCGGATCGTGGGCACCCCGTGCTTGTGCTGCGTCAGGCCCATCGCCCAGCAGACGACGATCCGTTCACTGCGCAGTACCAGATCGCGCAGTCTCTCGATCTCCGCACGCTCGATTCCGGTGGCCGCGCGGACATGGTCCCAGTCCAGCCTCCGCGCATGGGCGGCGAACTCGTCGAAGCCACTGGTCCGTTCGTCGATGAACTCACGGTCGAGCACCGTGCCGGGGCGGGCGTCCTCGGCCTCCAGCAGCAGCAGATTCAGCGCCTGGAAGAGGGCGAGATCGCCGCCGAGACGGACACGGAGGAAGTCGTCGGCGATCCGGGTGCCCCGGCCGATCACACCACGGGCCTCCTGCGGATGCTTGAACCGGATCAGACCGGCCTCGGGCAACGGGTTCACCGCGACGATATGTCCCCCGTTGAGCTTGGTCTGCTCCAGCGCGGTGAGCATCCGCGGATGATTGCTGCCCGGGTTCTGGCCCACCAGGAAGACCAGATCGGAGTGGTGGATGTCGCGCAGACTCACATCCCCCTTGCCGACGCCCAGTGTCTCGTGCAGTGCGGCGCCGCTCGACTCGTGGCACATGTTGGAGCAGTCCGGCAGGTTGTTGGTGCCGAAGGCGCGCGCGAAGAGCTGGAAGACGAACGCGGCCTCGTTGCCGGCCCTTCCGGAGGTGTAGAAGACGGCCTCGTCGGGGGAGTCCAGCCGTTTCAGTTCCCCGGCGAGCAGCGTCAGCGCCTCGGTCCAGTTGACGGGTTCGTAGTGGTCGGAACCGGCCCGCTTCACCAGGGGCTCGGTGAGCCGGCCCTGCTGGTTGAGCCAGCGGTCCGACTTCCCGGCCAGCTCGCTGACCGGGTGGCGCGCGAAGAAGGAGGCCGGGATCCGCCGCGAGGTCGCTTCGTCGTTGACGTGTTTGGCGCCGTTCTCGCAGTACTCGTTGCGGCTGCGGTGCCCGGGTGCGGGGTCCGGCCAGGCGCAGCCGGGGCAGTCGAACCCCTGGGTCTGATTCATGTTCAGCAGCGTCAGGCCCGTACGCCGCAGTGTGGTCTGCTCCAGGGAGTACTCCATCGCGTGCGCCACCGCGGGCACACCCGCCGCCCAGGTCTTGGGCGGTGTGACCTGTGGGTCGTCACCGCTCGGATCGGCGATCGGTGGTTTTCTCTGCACAAGCTCAGCCTTTCGCTCGGCGCGCTCAGCCGGTGGGCCAGGTCGGGACCCGGGGACCGCCCTGCACGGGGTCGGGCCGTACCCGGCCGCGGCGGATCTCGCCCCGCCAACTGCCGGTCTCCCGCCCGTGTCCCTCGATGAAGTCCTTGAAGGACTCCATGCCTCGGTGGATCCGGCGGTGCACGACCTTGAGGGCGCTCCCGGTCCTCTCCACCACTCCGCACGGTTCGAGGTCCAGCCGCAGACGCACCCGGGTCCGTCCGGGGGCGAGCGATTCGAAGGCGACGGTGCCCTCGTGCCGGGGCTCGGTCAGCATCAACCAGGACATCAGCTCGTCCGGCCGCTGCTCCACGATCTCCGCCTCGAACTCGCGGGTGACCGCGCCGATCCTGGCGACCCAGTGGGTCAGTGTGCGCTGGGGCTGGTCGATGCTCTCCACCCCTTCCAGGAAGCGGGGGAAGCTCTCGAACTGGGTCCACTGGTTGTAGGCGGTCCGCACGGGGACGTCGACGTCCACCGAACTCTCGATGATGGTCATACCGGCCTGTCCTCCGCTGCCCCTCGTGGGGCGGATCGGAATGCGCGTCCGACCGAGCCCAGGCGGTCGCGCTCCGGACCTGGGGATACGTGTTTTCCATTAGATACGGATACACAACGGCGTGCATGTTGTCGGAGCCGCCCACGCGCCGGAGAGGATGACATGCACGCGGACGGTGCCGGCCGGGGAGCCGGCCGGCACCGCCCGTTCCGCACGCGGGATCACCTCACCGCTGTCGGCCCACCGCGTCGATGGCGGCCTCGATGACCTTGGTGACGGCTTCCGGGTGGGAGATGAGCGTCAGGTGCGAGCCGCCCTCGAACGTGGTGATCTTCGAACCGGCCCGGCGCGCCATCATCCGCTCCGATTCGGGAGTGATGATCCGGTCGCCGGTGCTGATGAAGTACCAGGAGGGGATCGTCTTCCACGCCGCGTACGCCGACGGGGTGTCGAACGCGGCCATCGACGCGGCGCGCTGGGTGGCCCAGAGGTCGGTGGCCTGCTGGACCGGCAGGTCCTGGGCGAACTTCTTGAGGAAGATGTCCTTCTTCAGATAGAGGTTCGTCACGCCTGCCGGGGCGTTGGCGTACGGGACGCTGTCGAACAGCGTGGCGGCGGGGGCGTTGAGCGCCGAGGTGGAGCCGCTCAGCGATCCGGTGGTCTCCCCGACGGCCGGCGCGGCGGCGTCGACGTAGACGAGGGCCTTCACGTTGTCGGTCTGCGCGGCGGCGTTCGTGATGACCGAGCCGCCGTACGAGTGGCCGACCAGCACGACGGGGCCGGGAATGCTCTTGAGGAAGCCGGCCACCGTCTCCGCGTCGGTGGTGAGGTTCTCCAGCGGGTTGGCGATGGCGCGCGCGGTGTATCCCTCACCGCGGAGGATCCGCACCTCGCCGCTCCAACTGGAGGTGTCGGCCCAGGCTCCGTGGATCAGGACGACCGTCGGCGCGGCGTCGGTGCCGCCGCCCCCAGGCAGGGCGGGACGGGCAGCGGCGGGAACGGCGACGGCGAACACCGTGGCGGTGAGGACCGCGGCGAGCGTGTACCCGTGACGTGGACGTGTCCGCGGGGCGGGAGTGGACGGCTCGGCCATCTGCTCTCTCCTTCGAACGGCTTCGAACGGCGAGTGGGCTGGCCTCAGCGTCACCGGCCCGCGCGGCCGGGGCGCGCGATGAGCGGCAGCCGGGTGAAACACAACCGCCACCCGAGTGACGATCCCCGCACATCCGTGAGGGGCGCCCCCGACGCACACGGTGCCGGCCCGCCCCCACGGGCCCGCCCCCACCGGCCCGAGCGGGACGGCTCGGGCCGGACGGGTGTCCGGCTGAGCCGCCACGGCATCCCGTGCGAGATCTTCGAACGCCGCTCGGCGCCCTGTCCGCCGGCCGACGCGGTCCGCGACGCGTTCATGACCGGTGAGTTCGTGATTCCGTGACGGCTCGACCTGGCTCAGGAAAATTTCAGCGGCAGTTCTTTCAGCGCCCGGACGGAGAGGTTGTCGTGCCAGGTCTCTTCCTTCTGGAGAGTGAACGAGGATGTTCGTTTCAGCAGTTCGCTGAATACGATCTCGGCCTCCAGGCGTGCGAGATTCGCTCCGGGACAGGCATGTATCCAGTCGCCGAACGCCAGATGGGAAGTGGGCTTCCTGTGGATGTCGAATTTTTCCGGGTCGGGGAAAACGTCGGGATCATGGTTGGCCGCACCGGTGAGGAAGAAGACCAGGTCTCCTGCGCGAATATGTTTTCCGTTCAGTTCCAGATCCATGGCTGCCATGCGCGAGAGCCGCTGCACCGGACTTTCGATGCGCAGCATCTCCTCCACTGCGGCGGGTATCAGATCCGGCTGCTCGCGCAGGGCGTTTCGCTGATCAGGGTGGCGCATCAGGAGAAGCAGTCCGTTGCCCAGGAGGTTGGTTGTCGTCTCAAATCCGGCGAATACCATCATCATGCATGTCGCCGCTACTTTTTCCGTGGTGGCGGATGGATCGGCGAGTAATGTGCTGATCATGTCGTTGCGTGGGCTGCGACGACGTTGCTCTATGATTTCCTTCAGGAAGTCGTTTGCCTGACTGATACTGCGAAGAGCTTCTGCGGCAGTGGGAAGATAAGTGGCGGGAGGGGTGCCGAAGAAGGACACGATGTCCACGGCGCAACGCTTCAGGAGGTCGAGACCGTCACGCGGAATTCCGATGATCTCGGACACCACGAGAAGTGGCACCGGGACGGCCAGTTGGTCGACCGCGTCCAGGGTGCCGTCGCTGAGGGCGCCGGAAAGGATCTCCTGGACCGTCCTGGTCACCAGAGGGCGGAACGACCTGATGATCCGCTGATGAAGCGCGCTGGTGACGGGCTTGCGCACGGAGGCGTGACGTGGAGGGTCGGCCATCAGGGGCCACGCCCTCAGCATGGTGGCCAGGGACTCGAACTGGGCCCGGGAGTCTTCGGGGAATTGGTTGATCCGGGGGGTGATGCGGTCTGCCGAGATGGCGGGGTGGGCGAGACCCGTGACGACGTCTTCGTAACGGGTGACCAGCCAGGCGTTCAATTGAGGGCTGAAGTGAACGGGATCCGACCGGCGCATCTGTCTGAGCGTCGGGTAGGGATCCTCACGGAATTCAGGTGTCAGCAGGTCATACATGAGGAAGGCAACCTTCTTCTGATGGGTTTGATTTACGGAAGGGGGACCGGCGGAGAGAGGACCGCGCGATCGGCCGGGAAATCTGCTCGACGAGGCACGACGAGGCAGTGTGCTGCCGCCGGCATGGGCGGGGGTATGTCCGGAGTGTGCGCTCCGAGGGGCGGCAGCCGCATATGCGGGCACGTCCGTCTAGACAGGAGAATTCTTGTGCCAGACCAGGGTGGTGTCGCTCTGGCCGATTCTTCCGCTGATCGTCAGTAGTGCCCCGGCCGCGGACTGGATGAGCGATGCCCTACGGGTGATCGAAACCCCGGGAGTGATGGGCTCCAAGCCGACGGTGACGTGGTGGATGATCTCCCGGTCCTCGATGGAGAAACGCCCGCCGTACGCCACGAACGGCCAGCCGAACAGGGTCTCCGGGGCCTGAACCAGGGCAGACATGTGACCACAGTCGGTATAAGTGAGAAGTCCCAGCACACCGGGAAATTCGGTTCGCGTCACACCGCCGGCTCCGGACACCTCAAGAGAGTCCAAGGACCATGAGCCCACCAGAACTAAGCCGGTCAGCTTCTCATCGTCAGCCATCGATCCTCGCATTCGGCGTGTATTTCGAGTGGCTGATTCAGCCCAAACAATCGAAAAAACTTGAATACCGGTGAGCCGAGCGCGTGAACGCAACCACGATAAGAGGACATTGCCCGGATCTCCAGCCACCGTGCGACAAATGGCTAATTTTCGATCAGGATGCGATCGGGACCGACCAGGATACCGATCGGGATCCGGGGGCAGGGCTGATGCGCGGCCTCGGCGGACAGGGCAGGTACACCCCCGGAAAACAGCAGGTCCGGGCAGAGGAGAACCTCTGTCCGGACCTGATCACCGCTTCCGCGTCACCCCATGGGGCGACGCTCCGTGCTCTGTGTCCGAGGGGGGACTTGAACCCCCACGCCCGATAAAGGGCACTAGCACCTCAAGCTAGCGCGTCTGCCATTCCGCCACCCGGACCAGGTGTCCGCCGGAGGGCTCAGGGCCGTTCCGACGTGGAAAACCATAGCAAACAATCGGCGGTGCCCGATCACGGCCCGGTCGCCCCGTCCCCGGGCCCGCTCCGTTGTGACGGGCGTATGTCGGGCGGGGTACGGCCTTGGGGTGCGGGGGCGGGACGCGCGAGGATGAGGGGGACCACCAGCACCGACCGTGGGAGTGAGCAGCGTGAGCGAGTCGAACGCGGGCAGGACCGTCTCCGCCGAGGACGAGGTCGTCGACCTCTGCCGTGACCTGATCCGGATCGACACCAGCAACTACGGCGACCACTCCGGACCGGGAGAGCGGGCCGCCGCCGAGTATGTGGCCGAGAAGCTCGCCGAGGTGGGCCTCGAACCGCGGATCTTCGAGTCGCACAAGGGCCGCGCCTCGACCGTCGCCCGGATCGAGGGCGAGGATCCCTCCAGGCCCGCCCTGCTCATCCACGGCCACACCGATGTCGTTCCCGCCAACGCCGACGACTGGCAGCACCACCCGTTCTCGGGCGAGATCGCGGACGGCTGTGTCTGGGGCCGTGGCGCGGTCGACATGAAGGACATGGACGCCATGACCCTCGCGGTCGTACGGGACAGGCTGCGCAGCGGCCGCAAGCCCCCGCGCGACATCGTGCTGGCCTTCCTCGCCGACGAGGAGGCGGGCGGTACGTACGGAGCGCGCTTCCTCGTCGACAAGCACCCCGGTCTCTTCGAGGGCGTCACGGAGGCGATCAGCGAGGTCGGCGGCTTCTCCTTCACCGTCAACGAGAATCTGCGGCTGTATCTGATCGAGACCGCGCAGAAGGGCATGCACTGGATGCGTCTGACGGTCGAGGGCACCGCTGGCCACGGCTCGATGACCAACAAGGACAACGCCATCACCGAGCTGTGCGAGGCCGTGGGCCGGCTCGGCCGCCACGAGTGGCCGGTCAGGATGACCAAGACCGTACGGTCCTTCTTGGACGAGCTGTCCGACGCGCTCGGCACCCCGCTCGACCCGGAGGACATGGAGGCCACGCTCGCCAAGCTCGGCGGGATCGCCAAGATGATCGGCGCGACCCTGCGCAACTCCGCCGCTCCCACCATGCTCGGCGCCGGCTACAAGGTGAACGTGATCCCCGGCCAGGCGACCGCGCATGTCGACGGCCGCTTCCTGCCCGGCTACGAGGAGGAGTTCCTCGCCGACATCGACCGGATCATCGGCCCCCGGGTCAAGCGCGAGGACGCGCACTCCGACAAGGCCCTGGAGACCAGCTTCGACGGGAGTCTGGTGGACGCCATGCAGAGCGCGCTCCTGGCCGAGGACCCGATCGCGCGGGCCGTTCCGTACATGCTCTCGGGCGGCACCGACGCCAAGTCCTTCGACGACCTCGGTATCCGCGGTTTCGGTTTCGCGCCGCTCAAGCTCCCGCCCGAGCTGGACTTCGCCGGGATGTTCCACGGGGTGGACGAGCGGGTGCCGGTGGACGGTCTGCGGTTCGGGGTCCGGGTTCTCGACCGTTTCATCGACCAGAGCTGACACCGACCAGAGCTGACACCGACCAGAGCTGACACCGACCCGAGCTGACATCCGCCGGAACTGACACCGCGGCCGGACCTCGTCCGGGGGAGATCCGGCCCCGGAACCCCCAACAATCGTCAACGCGTGCGCATTTGACTGAAAAGAGTGAATCGGACCATACGCTCGTAGCCTCATTGGTCCCTCCTCGTTACAGGTGTTGTGACCCGTGGTTGGGGTCGCGTTTGCCAACAAGGAGGAAATAATGATCAAGAAGATCGTCGCTGCTGCGGCTGTCACGGGTGGTCTGGTGCTCGCCGGCGCGGGTATGGCCGTCGCCGACTCGGATGCCCAGGGTGCCGCTGTGGGCTCTCCCGGCGTGGTCTCGGGCAATGTCATCCAGGCGCCCATCCACGTGCCGGTGAACCTGTGCGGTAACACGATCTCCGTGATCGGGCTGCTGAACCCCACCTTCGGCAACGTCTGCGTCAACAACTGACGTCTCACTCGCACCCGTGAGGGTCTGAGCCCGAGCGGCCCCGGAGTGCGCGCCATGCACTCCGGGGCCGTTGGGCCTCCTGCCCCGGCACCGATGCCCAGGGCAGTCCCGGAAGGCAGAAGGCAGGGATCGAAGCAATGCGACAGGTCACGCGCAAAGGCCTGATCACCGTGGCAGCCGCGGGCGGCGTGCTCGCGCTCGGCGGCGGCCACGCACACGCGGACTCGGGAGCCGAGGGAACCGCGGCGAAATCTCCGGGCGTGCTGTCCGGGAACACGGTGCAGGTACCGGTACACGTCCCGGTCAATGTGTGCGGCAACACCGTGGATGTCGTCGGGGTGCTCAACCCGGCGTTCGGCAACGGCTGCGCCAATGGAGGCGGCCCGTCGTCCGGCGCACAGGGCGGCTCGGGCACCGCACCGGGGGGCGGCGGCTCGCATCAGGGCGGCTCGCACCACGGCGGCGGATCACAACCGGGCGCCACGGACACCGTGCCGGGCGGCGGGTCCCACGCGGAGGGAGGGTCGGCGAACTCTCCCGGTGTCGGCTCCGGCAACACCATCGAGGTGCCGATCGAGATCCCCGTGAACGTGTGCGGGAACAGCGTCTCCCTCGGCGGTCTGCTCAATCCCGCCACGGGCAACGGCTGTGAGAACGACGCGCCGGTCGCCCCGCCGGTCGGGCCGGAGCAGCCCGGGAAGCCCGTCGTCCCGGTCAAGCCCGAGAAGCCGACCCAGGTGCGAATCGTTCCGCCGTCCCCGGAGCCGAGGACGGTCACACCGCCCGAAGCCAGTGGGACACTCGCCCGGACCGGCGCGGGCGGGCTGGGGATCGCCGTTCCGGTGGGTGCGGGGCTCCTGCTCGCGGGCAGCCTCATCTACCGCCGCGCCCGCGCCGCCGCGTAATCAACGGCGTACGAACGGTGCGTACGGCGGTGGGGTACGGACAGGGGCGGGCCTCGCGACAGCGGGGCCCGTTCCGCCGCACTCACCAGGTGGCGCGCACCTGGCGGATGATGCGTCGGCGCAGCCGCACTCTGCGACTGCCGTCCCGGTGCAGACTCAGACGGTCCAGTTCCCAGTGTCCGTACTCGGCATGGTCGGTCAGCAGACGGGCCGCTTCCTTGCGGGAGACCCCGCGCGGCACGTACACGTCGACAAATTCGTATTCCGGCATCGCATCTATTGTGCGGGCAGAGGCCAGGTACGGATAGCGTCTGCACTATGTCTGATGCTGCGCAGCCCACCGCTGCCGAGGTACGCGCCGCCGCCGAGGCGGTCAAGGTAGCCCTGGACCGCCACCTAGCGGCGGTCGAACACCGCACGGGTGAGGACGATCCGGCGGTCTCCGACGCGTTCAACGCCCTCGCCGTCGCGGCCGAGGTCTACGACGAGCGGCTCTACAACCGGTACGACGAGGTCACCCCCTTCGAGATCCCGGATCCGGACGACTCGCTTCCGCCCTACAAGGGCCCCGAGGAGCCGAACGCCCTCAGCGTGCTGATCCGGCGTGACTACGCGGTGGTCGAACCGCAGCGGCTGCTCGCCCAAGCACAGCGCATCGCCGATGTGGAGGGCGACACCATCACCGGCGGTGTGGTGGGCAGCAGTGTGCACGCCGCCCTCGGCGTGCTCTTCGGTGAGTACGAACCGGACGAGATCGCGTCCCGGCACAAGGAATTCGGGCTCGAAGAGGGCGATTCGACGCTCTGGGTGGCGGCGGCCGACGATCTGCCCGAACCGGGGGAGTGGCTGAGCGCCCCCTTCGACCAGGCCGATCCGCAGCAGGTGGTCTGCCGCTTCGATGTCAGCGCGGTCTTCGACGAGGACGATCTCGACGCGGATCTCGACGACCTGGAGGAGCAGGACGCCTGACCGGCGGCCGGTGGCCCTGGAGCCGGGGGTCACCGCAGGCCGCCCGGCACCACCGGACGGGCTGAGGATCCAGCCCGTCCGGCGCGCGCCCGCCGCCGGACCGCCCGCAAGGCCGAGGCGCCCCCGCGCCCGGCGCCGGACCGCCCGCAAAGCCGGACCGCCCGCAAAGCCGGACCGCCCGCAAGGCCAGGCGCCAGCGAAGCCCAGACGCTCCCCCCGGATGACGGCCCCGCCGGCCGGCGAACCCTCCCACCGGCGAACCGTCCCGCCGGGCCCTCCGCCCGCGGTGGCCGGGCCTACGCGTGCGGTGCGGCCGGGGTCAGCAGGCCCTCGATCAGGGGGCGGAGCCGGGTGGTGCGCTGCTGGGAGGGGATCGCGGCCACCGCGTGCGGCAGGGCCTGGTCCACCCCGTGGACCACGGAGAGATGCCGGTCGCCCCGGCCGAAGGCCGTATAGACCCAGGGGCGGCTCAGCCCCGGGGCGGCGTCGCCCGGGAGGACCACGACCGCCGCGGGCCAGCGCATTCCCGCCGCCTGGTGCGCGGTGAGCGCCCAGCCGTGGCGCACGGCCGACTCGACCTGCTCCCGGGGGACGGTGACCTCCCCGCCCTCGCAGTCGAGACGCAGCCCCTCCTGGTCCGCGGCGACCACGGCGCCCTGGAGCGTCCTGCCCGGTGAGGGTACGTACGCGATCCTGTCTCCCGGGTCGAAGCCGCCGAACCGGCCGGGGCCGGGGTTGAGCCGCTGTTTGAGCGCCGCGTTGAGCGCGCGGGTGCCCGCCGCCCCGCCATGGCCCACGGTGATCACCTGGGTCTCCCCGGCGGCCGTCCCGAAGGCGCGGGGCACCGACTCGGCGACCAACTGCACCGTGCGGTGCACCGCCTCTCCCGCGTCCCGCACCGGGACGATCACCACTTCCCTGCCGGGTGCCGCCACCTGGTTCAGCTCGCCGGCACCGATCCCGGAGACCAGCTCCCCGACGGGTCCCGGGTCGGGGACACGGGAGGCGATCCGCGGGCACACCCGGGCGGCCAGCAGATCGGCGAAGACGCAGCCCGCGCCCGCCGACCACAGCACCCCGGGATCCCCGCTGAGCACCAGCCGGGCGCCGTCCGGCAGGGACTCGACCAGCAGCGCGGCCGTCTCCACATCGAGCTGCGGCGCGTCCAGCACCACCAGGAGATCGAGGGCGAACCGGCCGTCCCCGTCCCGCCCCGGGCCCTCCGCGCCGGCCAGCAGCCCGGCCACGGTGACCGCCTCCGCGCCCAGCCTGGCGCGGCCGTTCTCACTGTGGACCGCGACGACGGCGCGCACTCCGAGCGCGCGGGCGGCCTCGGCCAGCGCGGCCGGCTCGGCGCGCGCCGCCTCACCGCCCGTGTGCAGGACCAGCCCGTGCCCGGCGGCCGCGCGGATCAGCTCGGCGCCCGAGGGAGTGGGGGCCGCCGTCGCGGCCTCTTCCCAGGAGGCGTCGGCGGCCGTCTTGACCAGCCGCGCCAGTCCGTCGGCGAGGCTCTCCTCCGCGAGGGCGTAGCGGTCCAGCCCGAGCAGGACCGGCACCGGCGCCGCGTCGGCCACCGCTCCGGTCTGCCGCGCGGGTCCCTGGGCGCCCTCGGCCTCTCCCGCGCCGCTCTCCGTACCCTCGTCCTCCGCGCCCTCCAGGCCCTCTTCGAGGCCGTCCTGGAAGACCAGCACACCGCCCCCGGCGATGGCGTGCTCCATGGCCTCGTCGGGATCGGGCACCGCGTGCTCGGCCAGCGCGCGGCGCACCGACGACGCCTCCAGCGCGGTGTGGCCCCGCAGCGCGGCCCGCTCCAGCAGCCAGCCGACCAGCGCGGCGGCCCGGCGCTCGTCCCCGGGGCCGCAGGCCGCCCCCAGCAGCGCCCGCGCGAAACCGTCGGCCTGCTCGGGCCGCACCCCGGACACGGCGAGGAGCTGCCACGGGTCCTCCCGCAGCGTGTCCGCCGCCCGCTCCCCGAGCACGGCCGCGGCCTGCTCGGCGAGGGACTCCGGTGCGCCGCCCTCCGTGAGGACGGCCCGCACGCCGGACACGGTCCCCGGCGCGGCCCCGCGCGGCCCGGCCGGGGGCGCGGACGCCGGCGCGGGGGAGGGAGCGGCGGGCGCCGCCGTGGGCGTGCGTACGGGCGCGGGAGTGCGCAGCAGGGCCGGGTCCACCGTGGCCCCGCTCTCCACGGCCCGTACGGCGGCGAGCAGATCGGCGGCCTGCCCGCTCAGCTTGGTGCCCGCGGCGATGGGCCCGTCCTTCTCCGCCTTCCGCCGCTCGATGCGCTCCCGCAGCTCCCGCTGCGCCGCCAGCTCGGCCGCGGCCTCCGACACCTCGGCGCCGTCCCCGGCGTCTCCGGCGTCCTTGCCGTCCTCGGCCGTGCCACCGGCTTCCCCGGACGCGCCGTCGGACACATCGCGGGACGCGTCGTCCGGCTCGGCCGTGCCGTCGGTCCCGGCCGGGGCCTCCTCGGCCCCGGCCGGCCCGCCGGGGGACTCCGTGACGGCCTCGGGCGCCTCCGTCTCCGTTTCGGTCTCCGGCTCCGTACCGGCCGCGGCGGTGTCGGGGCCTGGCGCCGCCGGGGCCGCGGGGTGCTCACCCGTGTCGGCCATGGGCTCGGCCTCCTCCGTGGCAGCGGTGTCGCGGTCCGTACTCACAGCGTGCTCCAGTCCTGGTCGGGATAGCGGTGCACGGGCGCCGACACATCGTCGAGCGCCTGGCAGATCTCGTCAGGAAGACTAAGGCTCTCCACTGACAGTGCCGCCGTGAGCTGCTGCACGGTGCGTGCGCCGATGATCGGGGCCACCACTCCGGGGCGGTCCCTGACCCAGGCCAGCGCCACCTCCAGCGGTGTCGTGGCGAGCCCGTCGGCGGCCGTCGCGACCGCGTCCACGATCCGGCTCGCCGCCTCGTCCAGATACGGCTCGACGAACGGTGCCATCTGCTCCGACGCACCCCGGGAGTCCGGCGGGGTGGTGTGCCGGTACTTGCCGGTGAGCACCCCGCGCCCGAGCGGGGACGAGGGCAGCAGTCCGACGCCCAGGTCCAGCGCGGCGGGCAGCACCTCACGCTCCACACCGCGCTGGAGCAGGGAGTATTCCATCTGGGTGCTGGCCAGCCGGGTCCGTATCCCGGGTGCGGCAAGCTGCCAGGTGGCGGCCTTGGCGAGCTGCCAGCCGCAGTAGTTGGACACTCCCGCGTACCGGGCGCGACCGCTGCTCACCGCGATGTCCAGGGCGTGGAGCGTCTCCTCCAGCGGTGTCTCCGTGTCGAAGGCGTGTATCTGCCACAGATCCACATAGTCCGTTCCCAGCCGCTCCAGGGACGCGTCGAGCGCGGCGAGCAGATGCCCGCGCGATCCGTCGAAACGCCGGTACGGATCGGGGACGCTGCCGGCCTTCGTCGCGACGATCAGATCGCGGCGCGGCACCAGCCGTTCGATCAACTGCCCGAGCAGATATTCGGACTCCCCTCCGCCGTACACATCGGCTGTGTCGACGAGCGTCCCGCCCGCCTCCCAGAAGGCCTTCAACTGATCGGCGGCGTCGTGCTCGTCGGTGTCCCGCCCCCAGGTCAGGGTGCCGAGCCCGATCCGGGACACACGCAGGCCGGTACGGCCGAGATGCCTCTGCTCCATGGCTGCTGAGATTACTGGCCAGGGCCCCACGCGGAGAGAGCCTGTGGACAACCCGCCGCTGACGGAAGCCCGTACGGCGCGCTAGAGTCCCGGCACACGGACGTTACTCATCAGTAGTAGGGAGTGGCCATGCGGCTCGGCATCAACCTCGGGTACTGGGGCGCGGGGATGGACAGCGACAACCTCGCGGTCGCGCAGGAGGCCGACCGGCTCGGCTACGACGTCTGCTGGGCCGCCGAGGCGTACGGCTCGGACGCCCCGACCGTACTGAGCTGGGTCGCCGCGCAGACCGAGAGCATCGACGTCGGCTCCGCGATCCTCCAGATCCCCGCCCGCCAGCCCGCGATGACCGCCATGACCGCGGCCACCCTCGACTCCCTCTCCGGTGGCCGGTTCCGGCTCGGCCTCGGAGTCTCGGGCCCCCAGGTCTCCGAGGGCTGGTACGGCGTCAAGTTCGACAAGCCGCTCGCCCGCACCCGGGAGTATGTCGAGATCGTCCGCAGGGCCATGTCCCGTGAGCGGCTCTCGTACGAGGGCGACCACTGGACGCTGCCGCTGCCCGGCGGCCCCGGCAAGCCGCTGAAGCTCACCGTGCACCCGGAGCGTGAGCACATCCCCCTCTACATCGCCGCGATCGGCCCCAAGAACCTGGAGCAGACCGGTGAGATCGCCGACGGCGCGCTGCTGATCTTCCCCTCCGCCGCGCACCTGGAGGACACCGCGATCAGCCATCTGCGGGCGGGCCGCGAGAAGGCGGGACTGACCATGGACGGCTTCGACGTCTGCCCCACCGTGCCGCTCGCGGTCGGTGACGACATCGGCGCCCTGGCCGACACCTTCCGCCCGTACACCGCGCTGTACGTGGGCGGCATGGGCAGCCGCAGGCAGAACTTCTACAACCAGCTCGCCTGCCGCATGGGCTACGAGAAGGAGGCCGCGGAGATCCAGGACAAGTACCTCGCCGGCGACAAGGAGGGCGCGGCGGCGGCCGTGCCGCACACGCTGATCGACTCCACCACCCTGCTCGGCCCGGTGGAGCGGATCGCGGACGGGATGCGGGCCTACGCCGCCGCCGGTGTCACCACGCTGACCCTCGCCCCGGCCGGCTTCACCCTCGACGAGCGCGTCGCCGCCCTGCGCGCCGGCACGGAGGCGCTGGAGCACGCGGGGCTGGTGTCCTAGACGGCGCCCGGCCGGGTCCCGGCGGTCCTCACCGGGTCCCACCGGCCCCTTACAGGTGCCGACCTGCTCCGGGCCCCGGTCCGTTGGCCCGGACGGGCGATACGGGCGGCCGGGAACGCGCACGGAAAAGTCCGCGGCCGTGGTGGGGGCTCGGGGGGTCTTCCCCGCCACGGCCGTCATGTACGACAACGCCTCCGGGCCCGCTCGGTTACGCGCGGGACCCGCCGGAGCGCTCCTTCTTTCGGCTCAGCCGAACGGCACACCTGTTGCCTGTTGTCCCGCACCCCATTTGACTCGTTTTCTGCGGATGTCTGTATGGAGGTGACAGTGATGCTCTCGGCCCGAAGCCTGTTCCAGGAAATCCTGGACGACGACCGTTCCTTCCGGCTCTTCTGTTCCATCGCGGCCAGCGGAGAGGCCCAGGGAGGGTGGGAGAACGGCCGGATCGCCGCCCTGGTGCCCG
Source organism: Streptomyces sp. NPDC002018 (assembly GCF_042890865.1). Lineage (NCBI taxonomy): Bacteria > Bacillati > Actinomycetota > Actinomycetes > Kitasatosporales > Streptomycetaceae > Streptomyces > Streptomyces sp. NPDC002018. Next base: position 105,560 of record NZ_JBIASO010000011.1, on the reverse strand, counting down.
AGTCCATGCGGGATCTCGCCCCGAAGATCGCCCGGCACGGAGCCGACGAGGACAAGCACGGGCGCATCTTCCACGCCCTCCTGAAACGACGCGGCCTCGAACCGGTCGAGGTGCCGCGCGAGACCGACTACACCATGCTGCTGGAGCGCCGGGGCATCGGGCTCACGCATGTCAAGCTGCGCCGCGACGAGCAGCTCACCGAGGCGGACATCGTCATCTATCTCGCGCACAGCCGGATCACCGAACAGCGCGCCGCCGACCAGATGGTGATGCTGGTCAAGTACTTCGGCGGCCACCCCGAGGTCGGCAGGGCCGTCAAGATGATCAGTGATGACGAGGACAACCATCTCGCCTACTGCCACGAGGAACTGCTCAGGCTGGCGCGGGAGGGGCACTCCCGCACCATCCACCGGATCCTGCGGGAGTGCGCGCTGGCGGAGATCGAGGTCTACCGGCAGGTGAGTCTCGCCGTGATGGCACGGATGGGCCGGCTCCTCGACTGGCCCGCGCCCAAGGCCGCGGTGCTCGCCGCGGGGATCCACGCGGTGTACGCGCACGAGCGGCTCCTCGGCTGGCGCCGGATGGTCCGCCTCAGGATGCCCGAGCGCCGTAACGCCCTCGGCGGCCCCGCGACCACGGCCCCGGCCTTCTAGACCCCGGCTTCCGGGCCCCGACCTTCTGGCCCCTGCCTTCTGACCCAGGCCTTCCGGGCCCTGGACGGCGGCCTGAACGGCCCCGGACCACGGCCCCGGACCACGCGGCCCCGGACCACAGCCCCGGACCACGGCCCCGGCTTCTCAGAGCCAGCCCCGGCGTTTGAACTGGCGGTGCAGTCCGAGGACCACGACCGCCATGAACCCGATCACAGCGGGATAGCCCCACACATAGTGCAGCTCCGGCATGTGGTCGAAGTTCATGCCGTAGATCCCCGCGACCAGCGTGGGCACCGCGGCCATGGCCGCCCACGCCGAGATCTTCCGCATGTCGTCGTTCTGCCGCACCCCCATCTGCGCGAGATGCGCCGACAGGATGTCCGACAGCAGCCGGTCCAGCGCCTCCACCTGCTCGTTGGCGCGCAGGAGATGGTCGTTGACATCCCGGAAGAACGGCCGCGAACGGTCATGGACGAACGGCACCCCCGCGCTCGCCAGCCGGGCCATCGGCGCCGCCAGCGGCCCACTGGCGCGGCGGAACTCCAGCACCTGCCGCTTGAAGTTGTAGATCCGCGCCGCGGTCGACGTCGCGGACACCGAGGCCCGCGACGAGCCCGGCGCGCCGTCGCCCCCGCTCGGCGCGAAGACGTCCGCCTCCAGCTCCTCCAGATCGACCTGAAGCTCCACGGCGACCTCGATGTAGTGGTCCACGACCGCGTCGCTGACCGCGTAGAGCACCGCGGTGGGACCGTGTTTGAGCACCTCGGGCTCCGCTTCGAGCCGCTGCCGTACGGCCGTGAGCGCGGAGCCGCTGCCGTGGCGGACCGTCACCACGAAGGAGTCGCCCATGAAGACCATCAGCTCGCCGGTGGAGACGGTGTCGCCCTGCGGCTCGTACTCCACGGGCTTGAGGACCATGAACAGCGAGTCGTCGTAGACCTCCAGCTTGGGCCGCTGATGCGCGTGGAGCGCGTCCTCCACGGCCAGCGGATGCAGCCCGAACTCGTCGCGTACGAGGTCGAACTCGTGCTCCGTCGGATCGTGCAGCCCGAGCCAGAGGAAGACGTCGCCCCGGGAGCGCGCCTCGTCGAGGGCATCGGAGAAATCGGCGGGGCCGTCGGTGCGGCGTCCGTCGCGGTAGATGGCACAGTCCACGATCACGGCGGGCATTCTTCCCGCTCATGTGCCCGGCCGCACCCCCCGGGGGCCCCCGGCTCACCCCGCCGGGCCCCGGGCGGCCCCGCGCGGCATACGCGGCATACCCTGACGGGCATGGCCACGTTGATCCTCGTACGTCATGGACGGTCCACCGCCAACACCGCGGGGGTGCTCGCCGGCTGGACGCCGGGGGTCGCCCTCGACGAGCGCGGCGCCGCGCAGGCCGCCGCGCTGCCGGGACGGCTGGCGGGCGTGCCGCTCGCCACCGTCGTCACCAGCCCCCTCCAGCGCTGCCGCGAGACCCTCCAGCCGCTGCTCGACGCCCGGCCGGAGCTGGAGGCGCGGACCGACGACCGGATCGGCGAGTGCCACTACGGCGACTGGTCGGGCCGCAAGCTCGCCGAGCTGGCCGACGAGCCGCTGATGACGGTCGTCCAGCAGCACCCCTCCGCCGCGGCGTTCCCCGGCGGCGAGTCGATGCGCGCCATGCGGACGCGCGCCGTGGAGGCCGTACGGGAGTGGAACGCGCGGGTCGAGGAGGAGCACGGCGAGGACGCCGTCTTCCTGATGTGCTCCCACGGGGACATCATCAAGGCGATCGTGGCGGACGCCCTGGGCATGCACCTGGATCTCTTCCAGCGGATCCATGTGGACCCGTGCTCGGTGACGACGATCCGCTACACGCGTCTGCGCCCGTTCCTGACCCGGCTCGGTGACACCGGGGACCTCGGGGGGCTGGCCCCGCGCGAGAGCACCGGCGGCGGCAGCGGGGTCGTGGGAGGCGGAGCGGGAGCACCGTGATCGCTCCGCGCAGTAGGGTGGACGCGCCGTCCGCGCGATCCGGGGGGCCGTACGCGGCCTCCGGTTCCGCCCGCTGCGATGTCCGTCCGTATCCGTCACTGTTTGTCAGTGCCGGTCGATTTCCAAGGGAGACAGGACGTGTCCCGTCAGGTGTACCTCTACGATCCGCCGGACCGCTTCGTGGCCGGCACGGTCGGGCTGCCTGGACGCCGTACGTTCTTCCTCCAGGCTTCCGCCGCGGGGCGCGTGACCAGCGTGGCCCTGGAGAAGACCCAGGTGGCCGCGCTCGCCGAGCGGATCGACGAACTGCTCGACGAGGTCGTACGCCGCACCGGGGGCAACGCCCCGGTACCGGCCATGGCGCCCCCCGACATCTCCGACTCCGCCCCGCTGGACGCCCCGGTCGAGGAGGAGTTCCGGGTCGGCACCATGGCGCTGGCCTGGGACGGTGACGAGCAGCGCATGATCGTCGAGGCGCAGGCGCTCGTCGAGCTGGACGCCGACACCGACGAGGACCTCGCCGAGGCCGAGGAGCGGCTGCTCCAGGACGAGGAGAACGGTCCCCCGATGCTCCGCGTCCGGCTCTCCGGCGCCCAGGCCAGGGCCTTCGCCAAGCGCGCCCTGGACGTGGTCAACGCCGGCCGGCCACCGTGTCCGCTGTGCAGCCTGCCGCTCGATCCGGAAGGACATGTATGCCCGCGCCAGAACGGATACCGCCGCGGAGCGTGACCGTGGTAGATCTGCTGACCAAGGGCGAACTGACCGTGCGCGGGCGGATCCGTGACGCGTCCAACGCGGTGCTGTACTGCTCCGTCTCGTACGAGGGCATGGAAGCCCACTGTGTGTACAAGCCCGTCGCGGGGGAGCGGCCCCTGTGGGACTTCCCCGACGGGACGCTGGCCCAGCGCGAGGTGGCGGCGTACGAGGTCTCCGAGGCGACCGGCTGGTCCCTGGTGCCGCCGACCGTGCTGCGGGACGGCCCGCACGGACAGGGCATGTGCCAGCTCTGGATCGAGCCGGAGGCCGAGGACGCGGCGCGGCCGCTGCTGGCCCTGGTCGAGGACGAGGAGGCGGGCGACGGCTGGAAGGCGGTCGGCCTCGCCGAGGTGGGCGAGGGGCGTACGGCGCTGCTGGTGCACGCCGACGACGAGCGGCTGCGGCGGCTCGCGGTGCTCGACGCGGTCATCAACAACGGTGACCGCAAGGGCGGTCATCTGCTGCCCGCGCCCGAGGGGCGGCTCTACGCCATCGACCACGGTGTCACCTTCCACGCCGACGACAAGCTGCGCACGCTGCTGTGGGGCTGGGCCGGTGACGCCCTGACCCCGGAGGCGCTCGATGTGCTCGCGCGTCTGGAGGACGCCCTGGCGGAGTCGGCGCCCCTCGCCACCCGGCTGGCCGAACTCATCACCCCGGCCGAGACCGAGGCCCTACGGGCCCGGGTCCGCGAACTGCGCCGCACGGGCCGTCATCCGGAGCCCTCGGGCCAGTGGCCCGCCATCCCCTGGCCTCCGGTGTAGGCGGCGGTGCGGGCGGGGGTGTAGGCAGGGGTGTAGGCGGGGGGACCGACGAGGGCAGGGGCCGGGCGGGGAGCCATCCGCGCCGGGGCGGGTACCGGCCAGACGCGACATGCACTTTCCGGCCCGGGGCGCAAGAGTGCCCAACCGGCCAGGGCCACCCATCCGGTTCGTATGCGGAACATCCACCCGGTTACGCTCATGGCATGTATGCCTGGCCCGCTTCCGAGGTCCCCGCCCTGCCTGGCAGTGGCCGCGACCTCAGGATTCACGACACCTCGACCCATGGCCGAGTCACCCTCGAGCCCGGTCCCGTCGCCCGTATCTACGTCTGCGGAATCACGCCGTACGACGCGACCCATATGGGTCACGCGGCGACCTACAACGCGTTCGACCTCGTTCAGCGCGTGTGGCTCGACACGAAGCGGCAGGTTCACTACGTCCAGAACGTGACGGATGTCGACGATCCGCTGCTGGAGCGGGCACGGCGTGACGGGGAGGACTGGGTCGGCCTCGCGGAGCGCGAGACGGCCCTCTTCCGGGAGGACATGACCGCCCTGCGGATGCTGCCGCCCCAGCACTACATCGGCGCCGTCGAGGCCATACCGGGCATCGTGCCGCTGGTGGAGCGGCTGCGTGACATGGGGGCCGCCTACGAACTGGAGGGCGACGTCTACTTCTCGGTGGCGGCCGACCCGCACTTCGGCGAGGTCTCCCGGCTCGACGGCGAGGCCATGCGGCTGCTTTCGGCCGAGCGCGGCGGCGACCCCGACCGGCCGGGCAAGAAGAACCCCCTCGACCCGATCCTCTGGCTGGCCGCCCGTCCCGGCGAGCCGAGCTGGGACGGGGGCAGCCTCGGCCGTGGCAGGCCCGGCTGGCACATCGAGTGTGTGGCCATCGCCCTCGACCATCTCGGCATGGGCTTCGACGTCCAGGGCGGCGGCAGCGATCTGGCCTTCCCGCACCATGAGATGGGCGCCTCGCACGCCCAGGCGCTGACCGGTGAGCACCCGTTCGCGCGTGCCTATGTGCACGCCGGAATGGTCGCCCTCGACGGCGAGAAGATGTCCAAGTCCAAGGGCAATCTCGTCTTCGTGTCGACGCTGCGCCGTGACGGCGTGGACCCGGCGGCGATCCGTCTCGCGCTGCTCGCGCACCACTACCGCTCCGACTGGGAGTGGACCGGCCAGGTGCTCCAGGACGCCGAGGAGCGTCTCGCGCGCTGGCGGGCGGCGGTGTCGAGACCCGACGGACCGCCCGCCGAGGCGCTCGTCGAGGAGATCCGCGAGGCACTGGCGGACGATCTGGACGCGCCCGCGGCCCTGGCGGCCGTCGACCGCTGGGCGGCGCTCCAGGAGTCCACGGGCGGTACGGACGAGGGGGCGACCGGGGTGGTGTCCCGCGCGGTCGACGCGCTGCTGGGCGTCGCGCTGTAGGGAGTCGCACGGGGGCGGGCGCGCTGGAGGACGGCACATCCGGCGGGCACTCCGGCCCCGGGCCCCGACGGGGTCCGGGGCCCCGACGAGGTCCCAGGCCCGGACGAGGTTCCAGGGCCGGACGAGGTTCCAGGGCCGGACGGGTCCCAGGGCCGGACGAGGGCCCAGGTGCCCGACGAGTCCCGGGCCAGGACGAGGGGCCCAGGTGCCCGTCGAGGCTTGGGCCCGGACGGGTCCCGGGCCCGACGGGAGCGGGGGGGGGGGGGGGGGGGGGCGCCCGCCCCCCCCCCGGGGCGCCGAGAGGGGGGCGGGGGGGGCGGGGGCGGGGGGGGGGGCGGGGGCCGGGGGGGGGGGCGGCGGGGGCGCGGTGTGGGTTGGGCCCGGGGGGGGCCCGGGCCCGGGGGGGGGGGGGGGGCCGCCCCGGGCGCCCCCCCGCTTCTCTCTGTCCTTCTCTGTCTCTCTCCGTGCTTTCGCCGGGCGGAGGCTCAGTCCTCGGAGGAATCGTCCTCGTCGTCCGGCGCCTGGTCCGGTCCCCGGGAGGGACCCTGCCCGGACCCCGGAGCCTGCCCGGAACCCGGGCCCTGCTCGGTGTCCTTGCCCGGCTCGCCGCCGCCGCGCTGCGGCCGCTGCGGCCGGCCGCGCCCGCCCGAGGCGTCCCGCAGATAGGAGGACCCCTCGCCGCTCTCGGTGGCATGGCCGCCCGGCGTCTGCCCGGGACCGCCGTCACGGCGCCGCAGATACCGTTCGAACTCGCGGGCGATGGCCTCGCCGGACGCCTCGGGAAGCTCCGCGGTGTCCCGCGCCTCCTCCAGCGACTGGACGTACTCCGCCACCTCGCTGTCCTCGGCGGCCAGTTGGTCCACACCGAGCTGCCAGGCCCGCGCGTCCTCGGCCAGTTCGCCCAGCGGGATCCGCAGACCGATCAGATCCTCCAGCCGGTTCAGCAGCGCCAGTGTCGCCTTCGGGTTGGGCGGCTGCGACACATAGTGCGGCACCGCGGCCCACAGGCTCACGGCGGGAACGCCCGCGTGGGTGCAGGCCTCCTGGAGGATGCCGACGATGCCGGTCGGTCCCTCGTACCGGGTCTCCTCCAGATCCATCGTCCTGGCCAGGTCCGTGTCCGAGGTGACCCCGCTGACCGGCACCGGCCGGGTGTGCGGGGTGTCGCCCAGCAGCGCGCCCAGGATGACCACCATCTCCACACCCAGCTCATGGGCGAAGCCCAGCAGCTCGTTGCAGAATGAGCGCCAGCGCATGGACGGCTCGATCCCGCGGACCAGCACCAGGTCACGGGGTTTCTCGCCGCCGACCCGCACCACGGAGAGCCGGGTGGTCGGCCAGGTGATCTTCCGTACGCCGCCGTCCAGGTAGACCGTGGGCCGGTTGACCTGGAAGTCGTAGTAGTCCTCGGCGTCGAGCGCCGCGAACACCTCGCCCTTCCACTCCCGGTCGAGATGCGCGACCGCTGTGGAGGCTGCGTCGCCCGCGTCGTTCCAGCCCTCGAACGCGGCCACCATGACCGGGTCGATCAGCTCGGGAACCCCCTCGAGCTCGATCACCCAGTGCCTCCTTCCGAAGTTCCCTTTCGTACGGACCAACCTTACGGCTTTCCCCGTGCCCGCCCGCAGCCCCGTGCACGCCCGGGTGAACTTCCGCGTACGGGGGCATAGGCCCGAGAGCTGACGCTTCTCCCGGAAGATTCATCCGAGCTGTCATCGTAATTTTCGTTCCGACCCTGGACTATCGAGGTTCGACGGCGCTATACATCGGATGACCACTAGAGGTCCGATGTTCTTCTCAGGGAGCGTGCATGAGTCAGACCGTCTCGGGGTTCGAGGTTCACGACATCCGTTTTCCCACCTCGGAACAGCTCGACGGCTCCGACGCCATGAACCCGGATCCCGACTACTCGGCCGCCTATGTGGTGCTGCGTACGGACAGCGGCGCGGAGGGCCATGGGTTCTGCTTCACGATCGGGCGCGGCAACGAGGTCACCGCGACCGCCATCGAGGCGCTGCGTCCGTATGTGCTCGGCAGACCGGCCCCGCACACGGCGGCCGACCTCGCCGCTCTCTACTTCGAACTGACCCATGACTCCCAGCTCCGCTGGCTCGGCCCGGAGAAGGGTGTCATGCATATGGCGGCGGGCGCCGTCGTCAACGCGGCCTGGGACCTGGCGGCCAAGGCAGCGGGCAAGCCCGTCTGGGAGTTCCTCTCGGACATGACGCCCGAGGAACTCGTCTCGCTGGTCGACTTCCGCTATCTGAGCGACGCCCTCACCCCGGACGAGGCGCTGGCCATCCTGCGCGCCGCCGAGCCGGGCCGGGCGGAGCGGGCGGCCCGGCTGCGCGCCGAGGGCTACCCCGCGTACACCACCTCGCCCGGCTGGCTCGGCTACTCCGACAGCAAGCTCGTCACGCTCGCCAAGCAGGCCGTCGCCGACGGGTTCGAGCAGATCAAGCTGAAGGTCGGCGGCGATCTGGAGGACGACATCCGGCGGATGAAACTGGCCCGCGCCGCCGTCGGGCCCGACATCCGGATCGCTGTCGACGCCAACCAGCGCTGGGACGTCGCCGAGGCGGTGCGCTGGATGTCGGCCCTCGCGCCGTACGAACCGCACTGGATCGAGGAGCCGACCAGCCCCGACGACATCCTCGGCCACGCCGCCGTGCGCGCCGGCCAGCCGGTCAAGGTGGCCACCGGTGAACATGTCGCCAACCGCGTGATGTTCAAGCAGCTTCTCCAGGCCGAGGCCGTCGACTACGTTCAGATCGACGCGGCCCGGGTCGCCGGCGTCAACGAGAACGTGGCGATCCTGCTGCTCGCCGCCAAGTACGGCCGGCCCGTCTGCCCGCACGCGGGCGGGGTCGGACTCTGCGAACTCGTGCAGCATCTCTCGATGTTCGACTACGTCGCCGTCTCCGGGAGCTGGGAGGACCGGGTCATCGAGTACGTCGACCATCTCCACGAGCACTTCGCCGACCCCGTGGTGATCACCGCGGGACGGTACGCCACGCCGGGCGCACCGGGCTTCTCCGCCCGGATGCTCCCCCAGTCGATCGCCGCGCACAGCTATCCGGAAGGGCCCGTCTGGCAGGCCCGCCGCACCGCCGAGGAGAGCAACCGATGACGGACCCACGGGACTTCGAGGGGCTCGGCGCCCTGGTCACGGGCGGTGCCTCCGGCATCGGCGCGGCCATCGCCACGCTGCTGCTGGAGCGCGGCGCCCAGGTCGCCGTACTGGACCGTGACTGCGCGGGCGCGCCCAAGGGGACGCTGGCGCTCACGGCGGACGTCACCGACGACGCGGCGGTACGGGTCGCGGTGGACACCGCGGCCGCGGAGTTCGGCGGGCTGCACACGGTGGTCTCCAACGCGGGTCTCGGCGCCGTCGGAACGGTCGCGGACAACCCCGACGACGAGTGGCGGCGGGTCCTGGACATCAATGTCCTCGGCATGGTCCGCACCGCCCGCCACGCCCTGCCGCATCTGCGCCGCTCGGCCCCCGAACGGCCCGGCGCCGTCTCGATCACCCAGACCTGCTCCATCGCCGCCACCGCGGGACTGCCCCAGCGCGCGCTCTACAGCGCCAGCAAGGGCGCCGTCCTGTCGCTGACCCTGGCCATGGCGGCCGACCATGTCCGCGAGGGCATCCGGGTCAACTGCGTCAACCCCGGTACCGCGGACACCCCCTGGGTCGGCAGGCTGCTCGACCAGGCCGCGGACCCCGAGGCCGAACGCGCCGCCCTCGAAGCCCGCCAGCCCACGGGACGGCTGGTCGCCGCGGCCGAGGTCGCCGCCGCCGTCGCCTATCTCGCCAGCCCCGCCGCGGCGGCCGTCACGGGGACGGCGCTCGCGGTCGACGGCGGAATGCAGGGACTGCGCCTGCGCCCCGTCAACTGAGCCGCACTTCACCAACAGGATGGACATCATGCAGCGACACAGCACGGGACGCTCCGCTTCGCACAGAATTCCCCTGGGGCGGCTCCGCACCACGGGCGCCTCGGCCTGCGCCGTACTCCTGGCCGTCGCGGCCCTGGCCGGCTGCAACCGTGAACAGGGCAGCGACGCCGCGGGCGGTGGCAAGGTCGGTATCGACCTGCCGCGCAGCGACAGCGACTTCTGGAACTCGTACCAGCAGTACATCGAGAAGGGCGTCGACGCCGGTGAGGTCGACGCGCTCTCCCTGACCAACTCGCAGAACGACATCGGCAAGCTCGTCTCCAATGTCCAGGTCTTCACCGACCAGGGCGCCAAGGCCGTCATCATGGCGCCGCAGGACACCGGCGCGATAGCCGAGACGCTCCAGACGCTGAGCGACAAGAAGATCCCCGTCATCAGCGTGGACACCCGCCCGGACAAGGGCGACGTCTACATGGTCGTACGGGCCGACAACCGCGCGTACGGCGAGAAGGCCTGCCAGTACCTGGGCGAACAGCTCAAGGGCAAGGGCAAGGTCGTCGAGTTCCAGGGCGACCTCTCCTCCATCAACGGCCGTGACCGCTCGGAGGCGTTCAAGTCCTGTATGGACGAGAAGTTCCCCGGTATCCGGGTCTTCGAGCTGGCCACCGAGTGGAAGGGTGACGTCGCCTCGGCCAAGCTCCAGTCGACCCTGGCCGCCCACCCCGACATCAACGGCATCTACATGCAGGCCGGCGGTGTCTTCCTCCAGCCCACACTGGCCCTGCTGGAGCAGAAGAAGCTGCTCAAGGCGCCCGGCACACCGGGGCACATCACGATCATCTCCAACGACGGCATCCCCGAGGAACTGGACGCCATCCGGGAGGGGAAGATCGACGCCACGGTCTCCCAGCCGGCCGACCTGTACGCCAACTACGCGCTGTACTGGGCCAAGCAGGCGCTCGCCGGGGTGACCCCCAAGGAGGGGCCGACCGACCACGACTCCACGATCATCAAGATTCCCAACGGCTTCGAGGACCAGCTCCCCGCGCCGCTGGTCACCAAGGAGAACGTGGACGACCCGAAGCTGTGGGCGAACCAGCTGGAGAAGAAGAGCTAGCGATGGACTCCTTGCGGCAGGAAGCGCCCGCTGCGGTACACGCGGAGGGCATCGTCAAGCGCTTCGGTCCCACCGTGGCGCTCGACGGGGTCCGGCTCACCGTGCGGCCCGGCGAGTCCCACGCCCTCGTGGGACGCAACGGCGCGGGCAAGTCCACCCTGGTGAGTGTGATCACCGGGCTGCACAGGCCGGACGCGGGCGAGGTGAGCTTCGGCGGGGAGCCCGCGCCCGCCTTCGGCGACACCACGGCCTGGCAGTCCAAGGTCGCCTGTGTGTACCAGAAGTCGATGGTCGTCCCCGATCTGACCGTCGCCGAGAATCTGTTCCTCAACCACTACGGTCTGGACCGGACCGGCGCCGGACCCGGCGGCCGGTTCATCAGCTGGCGCGGACTGCGGGCGCGGGCCCGCGATCTGCTCGCGGAGTACGGGGTCGATGTCGACCCGAACGCCCGCGCCAAGGACCTCCCGGTCGAGCAGCGGCAGTTCGTCGAGATCGCGCGGGCGCTGTCCTTCGGCGCCCGGCTGATCATTCTCGACGAGCCCACGGCGCAGCTCGACGCCCGGGGCATCCAGCGGCTCTTCGACAAACTCCGCGAACTGCGGGAACAGGGAGTGGCGTTCCTCTTCATCTCCCACCATCTCCAGGAGGTGTACGAACTGTGCACCGCCGTCACCGTCTACCGCGACGCCCGCCATGTGCTGACCGCACCGGTGGCGGAGCTGTCGAAGACGGATCTGGTGTCGGCGATGACGGGGGAGTCGGCGGGCACGGCCGTCGCCTGGCACGCCGCGCACGCGAGCGCGCCGGACGCCGGGGCCGCGCCCGTACTGGAGACCGAGGGGCTCGCCCTGGAGGGCGAGTTCGAGCCGCTCGATCTCACCGTGCGGCCGGGTGAGGTGCTCGGTCTGGCCGGGGCCGCGGCCAGCGGCAACACGGCGCTCGGCGAGACGCTGGTGGGGATGCGGGCGGCGACCTCGGGCCGGATCGCCGTGCGCGGCCGGACGGTCAGGCCCGGCAGCGTCCCGGACGCCCTGGACGCGGGGATCGGCTACATCCCGGAGGACCGGCACCGTCAGGGGCTCGTCCTGGACCGCAGCGTCGCCGAGAACGCCACGCTCACGGTCACCGACCAGCTCGGCCCGTGGGGGACCGTACTGCCCTCGCGTACCCGGGAGTTCGCCCGGGGAATGATCGAGTCGCTGGACATCAAGACCCAGGGCCCGGAACAGCCCGTCTCGGGGCTGTCCGGCGGTAATCAGCAGAAGGTCGTCGTCGCCCGCGCCCTGGCGCGCGGCCCGAGCGCGCTGGTCGCCCTGCGGCCCACCGCCGGTGTCGATGTGAAGTCGAAGGACTCGCTGCTCGGCGTGGTGCGCCGGGTGGCGGACGAGGGCAGCGCGGCCGTGATCATCTCGGACGAGCTGGACGATCTGCGGGTGTGCGACCGGGTGCTCGCCCTGTTCCACGGGCGGGTGGTGGCGTCGTTCGACAGCGGGTGGACCGACCGGGAACTGGTCGCCGCCATGGAAGGTGTGGGAGAGCGGGAATGACGGAGACCATACGACCCCCGGTCGCGGAGAAGACCGGGACCGCGAGTCCGGGCGGCCGGCTCCGGCTCATCCGGTGGAGCGACTTCTCGCTGGTGCCGGTGATCCTGGTGCTGATGGTGATCGGCTTCATCGTCTCGCCGGTCTTTCTCACCTCCAGCAATCTGATCAGCGTCGTCCAGCAGTCCTCGGAGCTGAGCCTGCTGGTCCTCGGCCAGGCGCTGATCCTGATCGCCGGCCGGATGGACCTGTCGCTGGAGTCGACGATCGGTATCGCGCCGGTCGTCGCCATGTGGCTGGTGCTGCCCTCGGAGGGCGGCCGGTTCGCCGGGCTCGATCTGCTGCCGGTCTGGATGGCCATCCCGGCCTGTCTGCTGGTCGGCATGGCCATCGGGGCGATCAACGGCTTCCTGATGCTCAAGCTGCGGGTGAACGGCTTCATCGCCACCCTCGGCATGCTCACCATGCTGCGCGGCCTCCACATCGGCATCACCGAGGGCAAGTCGATCACCGATGTCCCGGAGTCCTTCCGGTACCTGGGCAAGACCGACTGGCTGGGCGCCCCGGCGGCCGTCTGGATCTGTCTGGCGCTCTTCGCGATCGGCGGCGCGGCACTCGCCTGGCTGCGGCACGGACGGTCGCTGTACGCCATCGGCGGCAACCCGGAGGCGGCCCGCGCGGCCGGTATCCGGGTGGACCGGGTCACCTGGATCGTGCTGGCCATCGGCGGGCTGCTCGCGGCCTTCGCGGGCATCCTCTACACCGGCCACTACGGGTCCGTCGCGGCCACCCAGGGCAACGGCTGGATCTTCCAGGTGTTCGCCGCGGCCGTCATCGGCGGTATCAGCCTCAAGGGCGGGCGCGGCACGCTCTTCGGCGCGCTGACCGGTGTGCTGACCCTTCAGCTCGTGGTCAATGTGATGACGCTCGGGGGTGTGCCCGCGCTCTGGAACCAGTTCCTCAACGGCGCGATCATCATCGTCGCGCTGGTCATCTCCCGCTTCGCGAGCGGCGAGAAGCAGGACTGACGGCGGGCGCCGCCGGCCCGCGCCACCCGCGCGGGCCGCGCGGCGCCGTCACCGGCGCCCGCGACTGCGCCGCGCGGCGGGGCGTCCCGCGGGGCCGGGCGTCCCGCGGGGCCGGGCGCGTCACAGCGTCGAGCGCAGCCACATCTCGACGCTCGCGATATGCACGGTCGCCCAGGACCGGGCCGCTTCCGCGTCCCGGTCCCTGAGCGCGTCCAGGATCGCCCGGTGCTCGTGGAGGGTACGGCTGACGGCGTCCTCCTGGGTCAGCCCGCGCCAGATCCTCGCCCGGGTGGTGGGCCCCGAGAGCCCGTCCAGCAGCGAGCAGAGCACCGAGTTGCCCGACGACTGCACGATTCCTCGGTGGAACTCCAGATCGGCCGCGACGAGCTGCTCCACCGAGGGCCACTCCCCGAGCGCGTTCAACTGGGCGTCCAGCACGTCCAGTTCGGCTTCCGTTATCCGCGCGCTCGCCATGGCCGTGGCGGCCGGCTCCAGGATGCGGCGTACGGCGAGGAACTCCAGCACCGTGTCGTCCCGGTGGAAGTCCACCACGAAGCTGAGGGCCTCCAGCAGCAGTTGGGGATCGAGGCTGGTGACATACGTGCCGTCGCCCTGCCGTACGTCGAGGATCCGGATGAGCGACAGCGCGCGCACCGCCTCGCGCAGCGAGTTGCGCGACAGCCCCAGATCGGCGGCGAGTTCGCTCTCCTTCGGGAGGCGGTCTCCCGGGCGCAGCGCACCGGAGACGATCATCCCCTTGATCTTCTCGATGGCCTCGTCGGTGACTGCCATGGCGACCTCCATACATCCGATGTATCGGCTCCCATTATGCGTCGAGGACGCGCGAAGAGGGGCGCTCCGGGACAAGGAGCGCCCCTCTGTTCGTACATACGTCCCCTCGGGCCGGGTCGGACGTCTGTGCCCGTGGCGCCGGGCTCAGTCCCGCTTGGCGAGCAGCTCCTCGACCCGGGTGCGGATGTCCTCGGTGTCCAGACCGCGGATCGTCAGGGTCGTACGGCGGCGCAGCACGTCGTCCGCTGTCTCGGCCCACTCGTGGTCCCGGGCGTGGACGACCTGGGCCCAGATCTCCGGCGCGTCCGGATGGATCCGCTCGCCCAGCTCCGGGCGCTCGTTCGCCAGCCGGACGATGTCGAAGGCGAGCGAGCCGTAGTGGGTGGCGAGATGGCGGGCGGTGTCCGGCGCCATGGAGGGGCCCGTACCGCCGCCGTCGACGAGCAGCCGGTGGGTCACCGCGTTCGGGCTGGCGATGCCCGGCAGGGGCAGTTTCTTCGGCAGGGCCGCGAGCGGTTCCATGCCCTGGCCGAGCGGATGCCCCGGCAGCGACTCCAGCTTGGCCAGCACCGTACGGCCGATGTGCCGGAAGGTCGTCCACTTGCCGCCGGCCACCGACAGCATGCCGCCGCGGCCCTCGGTCACGACCGTCTCGCGCCTGGCCCGGGAGGTGTCCCCGGGGCCGCCGGGCAGCACCCGCAGCCCCGCGAAGGAGTAGGTGATCAGATCAGGGGAGAGCTGCTGGTCGCGGACCGAGAGCGCGGCCTCGTCCAGGATCTGGCGGACGTCCTTCTCGTTGACCCCGACCGCGCCGGGATCGCCCTCGTACGCCTCGTCCGTCGTACCGAGCAGCAGCATGTCCTCCCAGGGGAGGGCGAAGGTGATCCGGTACTTGTCGATGGGCGTGGCGAGCGCGGCCCTCCAGGGCGCGGTGCGCCGCAGGACGAGATGCGCGCCCTTGGAGAGCCGGATGGACGGGGCCGCCCGCGGGTCCTCCATCCGGCGCAGATGGTCGACCCAGGGGCCGGTGGCGTTGAGGACCAGCCGCGCGTCGACGCCGAACTCCGTACCGTCCGTACGGTCCCGCAGCTCCGCGCCCGTCACCCGGTCCCCGGTGAAGCGCAGCCCGGTGACCTCCGCGTGGTTGAGCACGGTGGCCCCGGACTCGACCGCCGCGCGGACCGTCATCAGCGCCATCCGCGCGTCGTTCATCTGGTCGTCGCCGTACACGGCCACGGCCTTGAGCCCGTCCGTACGCAGCTCGGGCACCGCCCGGCGGGCCTTGGCGGGGCTGATCACATGGCCGACGCCGTCGCCGAAGGCGGAGAGCGCGGAATAGGCGAAGACGCCCGCGCCGAGCTTGGCGGCGCCGTGCGGCCCGCCTCGGTAGACCGGCAGATAGAAGGTGAGCGGACGGGCGAGATGCGGTGCCACGTCGCGGGAGAGCGCGCGCCGCTCGAAGTGGTTCTCCGCCACCAGCCGCACGGCGCCGGTCTGGAGATAGCGCAGACCGCCGTGGAGCAGCTTGGAGGAGGCGG
The DNA here is from genome assembly GCF_042890865.1 of Streptomyces sp. NPDC002018. Taxonomy (NCBI): domain Bacteria; kingdom Bacillati; phylum Actinomycetota; class Actinomycetes; order Kitasatosporales; family Streptomycetaceae; genus Streptomyces; species Streptomyces sp. NPDC002018. The sequence goes on along the minus strand of NZ_JBIASO010000011.1, from coordinate 90,070 downwards.
AGGAGGTGGCGCCGGCGAAGTCGCCGCCGTCCACCAGGGCCACCCGCAGTCCCGACTGGGAGGCGTGCCAGGCGGTGGATATGCCGAGAATGCCGCCGCCTATCACCAGGAGGTCGTACGCCGCCCTGGACAGGGTGTCCCGGGTCTGCGCCCGGCTCGGCAGGGAACCGCCCGCCGGATGGGTGCCCAGGGCGGGGACATGCTGCGGGTCGCTCATTCGTTGCTCCAGTCCTTTTCCGACGGCCGCACGGGCGCGCTGCTCGTCCGGCCCGTGCGGCCGTCCTCGGCGGCCGGCGCTCAGCCGTTGCTGGTGTTGCTGGTGTCGCTGTTGTCGAGCCAGCCCATGGTGCGGTCGACGGCCTTGAGCCAGTTCCGGTACTCGCGGTCGCGGGTCGCGCTGTCCATCCGCGGGGTCCACTCGGCGGCCCGGCGCCAGTTGGCGCGCAGCGCGTCGGTGTCCGGCCAGAAGCCCACGGCCAGCCCCGCGGCGTAGGCGGCGCCGAGACAGGTGGTCTCCGCGACCAACGGACGCACCACCGGGGCGTCCAGTACGTCGGAGAGCGTCTGCATCAGCAGATTGTTGGCGGTCATCCCGCCGTCGACCTTCAGCGAGGCCAGTTCCACCCCGGAGTCCTTGGCCATGGCGTCGCTGATCTCGCGGGTCTGCCAGGCCGTGGCCTCCAGGACCGCGCGGGCGATGTGCGCCTTGGTGACATAGCCGGTCAGTCCGGCGATCACACCGCGCGCGTCGGAGCGCCAGTGCGGTGCGAAGAGCCCCGAGAAGGCGGGGACGAAGTACGCGCCGCCGTTGTCGTCGACCGAGGACGCCAGGGTCTCGATCTCCGCCGCCGACTTGATCAGCCCCATCTGGTCGCGCATCCACTGCACCAGCGACCCGGTGACGGCGATGGCGCCCTCCAGCGCGTACACCGCGGGCTCGTCACCGATGCGGTAGCCGACGGTCGTCAGCAGACCGCTGTAGGAGTTCACCGGCTTCCCTGCGGTGTTCATCAGCATGAAGGTGCCGGTGCCGTAGGTCGACTTGGCCTCCCCCTCGGCGAAACAGGTCTGGCCGAAGAGCGCCGCCTGCTGGTCACCGAGCGCGGAGGCGACCGGGACGCCGTCCAGGACCCCGCCCTTGGCCGTGCCGTACACCTCGGACGAGGAGCGGATCTTCGGCAGGACCGCGGCCGGCACCCCCATCGAGGCGAGGATCTTGGGATCCCACTCCAGCGTGCGGAGGTTCATCAGCATCGTGCGCGAGGCGTTGGTGACGTCCGTGACATGGGTGCCGCCGTGGACCCCGCCGGTCAGATTCCAGATGACCCAGGAGTCCATGGTGCCGAAGTGGATCTCGCCGCGCTCCGCCCGCTCGCGCAGTCCCTCGACGTTGTCCAGCAGCCAGCGCGCCTTCGGACCGGCGAAATAGCTGGAGAGCGGCAGGCCCGTCTCACGGCGGAACCGGTCCTGGCCGACATTGCGCCCCAGCTCACGGCAGAGCGCGTCGGTGCGGGTGTCCTGCCAGACGATGGCGTTGTGGACGGGCCGGCCGGTGTTCCTGTCCCAGAGCACGGTGGTCTCACGCTGGTTGGTGATACCGATCGCCTTCACATCGGCGGAGGTGATGCCCGCCTTCTCGATCGCGCGCGCCACGACCTCCTGGACATTGGTCCAGATCTCGGTCGCGTCGTGCTCCACCCACCCCGGCCTCGGGAAGATCTGCTCGTGCTCCTTCTGGTCGACGGCGACGATGCGGCCGTCCCGGTCGAAGACGATGCAGCGGCTCGATGTGGTGCCCTGGTCGATGGCCGCGATGAACGGCCCGGTGCCGCGGGAGGTGCCGGTGGTGGTCGCGTCGCTCACGGTGTCTGCTCCTGCTCGTCTGCGAAGGGAGAGGGTGCCCGCGTGGAGCCCCAGGAGGTGGGGTACCCGCCGCCGTCCGGTGCGCCCGTCCCGTATGGCGCAGTCACACCCTAACGCTTCACTCCGACAGCCGTTCGGCAATGCCGACCGGCAGACGGCGAAAAGCCCCCGAGGCAACGTCCCGGGACGGGGGCGGCAGCCGGAACCCGCTCCTCACCGATGATCCGCCCTCCGGTTCAGAACCGCCCGGCGCCGATCTCCCTGGAGACCGCGCGGGCACACGCGCGGACCGCCGCGACCAGCTCCGACCGCACCTCACCCGTGGGACAGAGGCGTTCCACCGCGCCGGTGACGGCGATCGCGCCGACCGGCATCCGCCGCCGGTCGTGGACGGGCGCCGCCACCGCGGCCACGCCCTCCCAGGTCTCCTCGACGTCCGCGGCCCAGCCGCGCGCCCTGGTCAGCTCCAGCACCGCCGCGAACTCCGCCGCGGCGGTGACCGTCCGCGCGGTGAGGGCCGGGCGCTCGTTCCCGACCGCCTCGGCGCGCGCCACCGGGTCGTACGCGGAGAGCACCTTGCCCAGCGCGGTGGAGTGCAGCGGCTGCATGGCGCCGACCTCCAGCACCTGCCGGCTGTCGTCCGGGCGGAAGACATGGTGGACGATCAGCACGCCCCGCTGGTGCACGACCCCGAGATGCACGCTCTCCCCGCTGGACCGGGCCAGATCGTCCGTCCAGACCAGCGCGCGGGCCCGCAGCTCGTGGATGTCCAGATAGCTGTTCCCGAGCCGCAGCAGTTCGGCCCCGAGCTGATAGCGGCCGGACGCGGGGTCCTGCTCGACGAAGCCCTCCGCCTGGAGGGTGCGCAGGATGCCGTGGGCCGTGCCCTTGGCCAGACCGGCCGCCGCGGCGATCTCGGACAGACCGAGCCGGCGCTCGCCGCCCGCGAGCAGCCGCAGCATCGCCGCCGCCCGCTCCAGCGACTGGATGTTCTTCGCCATCGGAACCGGACCTCCACGACCGTCGACCATGCTGAACACTATCGGGCACTGCCGACCGCGTACCGTCCGCGGGAAGGCCTGTCCCCGCCGGAGCCAGGGCCCCGTTCGGCCGCGCGTCCGGATCCTTCCGTGCACAGGATGCCGTCCGGCCGCTGGGATGCCACACCGCGAAGGGGCCCGCCCGGCTACGCTGGCCGGGTGCGCCCTCCGATCAGGGGGCGCAAAGCCGACAGCCGTCGCATCCCAGGGAGTACTTTCATGGCCTCGTCGCCGACCCCCTCCACCGACAGCCGGACCCGTATCGAAGCCCTCCGCGAGGCACTCGCCACCCGGGTGGTGGTCGCCGACGGCGCGATGGGCACGATGCTCCAGGCACAGGATCCGACGATGGAGGACTTCCAGGACCTGGAAGGCTGCAACGAGATCCTGAACGTGACACGCCCGGACATCGTCCGGTCCGTCCACCAGGAGTACTTCGCGGTCGGTGTGGACTGCGTCGAGACCAACACCTTCGGTACGAACTACGCGGCGCTCGCGGAGTACGACATTCCCGAGCGGGTCTTCGAGCTGGCCGAGGCCGGCGCGAGGATCGCCCGTGAGGTCGCGGACGAGTTCACCGTGTCCACCGGGCAGCAGCGCTGGGTGCTGGGCTCCATGGGCCCCGGGACGAAGCTCCCCACGCTGGGGCATGTCCCGTATCTCACCCTGCGCGACGCCTACCAGCGGAACGCGGAGGGCATGATCGCGGGCGGCGCCGACGCGCTGCTGGTGGAGACCACACAGGACCTGCTCCAGACGAAGGCCGCCGTCCTCGGTGCCCGCCGCGCGCTGGCGGCCACGGGCACGAACCTCCCGGTCATCTGCTCCGTGACGGTCGAGACGACCGGCACGATGCTGCTCGGCTCGGAGATCGGCGCCGCGCTGACCGCGCTGGAGCCGCTGGGCATCGACATGATCGGCCTGAACTGCGCCACCGGTCCCGCCGAGATGAGCGAGCACCTGCGCTATCTGGCCCGCCACTCCCGTATCCCGCTCTCCTGCATGCCCAACGCCGGTCTGCCCGTCCTCGGCAAGGACGGGGCGCACTACCCGCTGTCCGCCGGTGAGCTGGCCGACGCCCAGGAGACCTTCGTCCGCGAGTACGGCCTGTCGCTGGTGGGCGGATGCTGCGGTACGACGCCGGAGCATCTGCGCCAGGTGGTCGAGCGCGTACGCGGCAAGGAGCTGACGGAGCGTGAGCCGCGTCCCGAGCCCGGCGCCGCGTCCCTCTACCAGACCGTGCCGTTCCGCCAGGACGCGTCGTACCTCGCGATCGGTGAGCGGACCAACGCCAACGGCTCCAAGAAGTTCCGTGAGGCCATGCTGGACGGCCGCTGGGACGACTGTGTGGAGATGGCCCGCGACCAGATCCGCGAGGGCGCCCATCTGCTGGACCTGTGCGTGGACTACGTCGGCCGCGACGGTGTCGCCGACATGGCCGAGCTGGCGGGCCGCTTCGCCACCGCCTCCACCCTGCCGATCGTGCTGGACTCGACCGAGCTGAACGTGATCGAGGCCGGGCTGGAGAAGCTCGGCGGCCGCGCGGTGATCAACTCGGTGAACTACGAGGACGGGGACGGCCCCGAGTCGCGCTTCGCCAAGGTGACCGCGCTGGCGGTGGAGCACGGCGCGGCGCTGATCGCGCTGACCATCGACGAGGAGGGCCAGGCCCGTACCGTCGAGCACAAGATCGCCATCGCCGAACGGCTGATCACCGACCTGACCACCAACTGGGGCGTCCATGAGTCGGACATCCTCATCGACTGCCTCACCTTCACCATCTGCACCGGGCAGGAGGAGTCCCGGGGCGACGGCATCGCCACCATCGAGGCGATCCGCGAGCTCAAGCGCCTCCACCCCGACGTCCAGACCACCCTGGGACTCTCGAACATCTCCTTCGGTCTGAACCCGGCCGCCCGTGTCGTCCTCAACTCCGTCTTCCTGGACGAGTGTGTGAAGGCCGGCCTGGACTCGGCGATCGTGCACGCCTCGAAGATCCTTCCGATCGCCCGGCTGGAGGAGGAGCAGGTCGAGGTCGCACGCGATCTGATCTACGACCGCCGTGCCGAGGGCTACGACCCGCTCCAGAAGCTGATGGAGCTGTTCGAGGGCGTCAACACCAAGTCGATGAAGGCCGGCCGTGCCGAGGAACTCCTCGCCCTGCCGCTGGAGGAGCGGCTGCGGCGCCGGATCATCGACGGCGAGAAGAACGGCCTGGACACGGACCTGGCCGAGGCCCTGGAGACCCGGCCGGCCCTGGACATCGTCAACGACACGCTGCTGGAGGGCATGAAGGTCGTCGGTGAGCTGTTCGGCTCCGGCCAGATGCAGCTTCCGTTCGTGCTCCAGTCCGCCGAGGTGATGAAGACCGCGGTGGCCTATCTGGAGCCGCACATGGAGAAGACCGACGACGACGGCAAGGGCACGATCGTGCTGGCCACCGTCCGCGGGGACGTCCATGACATCGGCAAGAACCTGGTCGACATCATCCTCTCCAACAACGGCTACAACGTGGTGAATCTGGGCATCAAGCAGCCCGTCTCCGCGATCCTGGAGGCCGCCGAGGAACACAAGGCGGATGTGATCGGCATGTCCGGTCTGCTGGTGAAGTCGACCGTGATCATGAAGGAGAACCTGGAGGAGCTGAACCAGCGCAGGATGGCGGCCGACTACCCCGTCATCCTCGGCGGCGCGGCGCTGACCCGTGCCTATGTCGAGCAGGACCTCCACGAGATCTACGAGGGCGAGGTCCGGTACGCCCGGGACGCGTTCGAGGGTCTGCGGCTGATGGACGCGCTGATCGCGGTCAAGCGCGGTGTGCCCGGCGCCGTACTCCCCGAGCTGAAGCAGCGCCGGGTCAGGGCCGGCGCCACCGCCGTGGTGGAGGAGCGTCCCGAGCAGGGCGCGGTCCGCTCCGATGTCGCCGTCGACAACCCCGTCCCCGCACCGCCGTTCTGGGGCACGCGCGTGGTCAAGGGCATCCAGCTCAAGGAGTACGCCTCCTGGCTGGACGAGGGCGCCCTCTTCAAGGGCCAGTGGGGCCTCAAGGAGGCCCGCAAGGGCGGTCCCAGCTACGAGGAGCTGGTCGAGAGCGAGGGCCGGCCCCATCTGCGCGGCTGGCTGGACCAGATGCACACCCAGAACCTGCTGGAGGCGGCCGTCGTCTACGGCTACTTCCCGTGTGTCTCCAAGGGCGACGACCTGATCGTCCTCAACGACGACGGCTCCGAGCGCACCCGCTTCACCTTCCCGCGCCAGCGCCGAGGCCGCCGGCTCTGCCTGGCGGACTTCTTCCGCCCCGAGGAGTCCGGCGAGCGGGACGTGGTCGGCTTTCAGGTCGTCACCGTCGGCTCGAAGATCGGTGAGCGGACCGCCGAGCTGTTCGAGTCCAACGCCTACCGCGACTACCTCGAACTGCACGGGCTCTCCGTCCAGCTCGCCGAGGCGCTCGCCGAGTACTGGCACGCGCGGGTCCGGGCCGAACTGGGCTTCGCCGGTGAGGACCCGGCCGATGTCGAGGACATGTTCGCCCTGAAGTACCGGGGTGCCCGGTTCTCGCTGGGCTACGGCGCCTGCCCCGACCTGGAGGACCGCGCGAAGATCGCCGCGCTGCTGGAGCCCGAGCGGATCGGTGTCCAGCTCTCGGAGGAGTTCCAGCTCCACCCCGAGCAGTCCACCGACGCCATCCTCATCCACCACCCCGAGGCCAAGTACTTCAACGCACGCTGACCCGGTGACGCGGCGCAGCCGCTCCCGGCACCCCCGGGGAGTGGTCCGCCGGAATCCGTTCGGCGCGGAAGACGGACGAGTCGTACACTGGTCGGTCCAGCGCAGGCCGGTCGCCTGTCCCTGGGGGGAAACCCCGCGGGACAGGTGACCGGCCTTCTCGTCCCTCATGGAGGTGTGCCGGATGACCAGTACGGTCCCCGCGTCCTTGACCCGTACGGCCGAAGGCTCGGCCCTTCAGGCCGTTCTTCTCGACATGGACGGCACCCTGGTCGACACCGAGGGATTCTGGTGGGACGCCGAGGTGGAGGTCTTCAAGACCCTCGGCCATGTCCTCGACGAGACCTGGCGCGATGTGGTGGTGGGCGGTCCCATGACGCGCAGCGCGAGCTTCCTCATCGAGGCCACCGGCGCCGCCATCACCCTCGCCGAGCTGACCGTGCTGCTCAACGACACCTTCGAGAAGCGCATCGGGCGCGGCGTACCGCTGATGCCGGGCGCCACCCGGCTGCTCACCGAGCTGGCCGCGCACGAGGTGCCCACCGCCCTGGTCTCCGCGTCGCACCGGCGCATCATCGACCGGGTCCTGGCCTCGCTCGGGCCCGAGTACTTCTCGCTCACCGTCGCGGGCGACGAGGTGACCCGTACCAAGCCGCACCCGGACCCGTATCTGCTCGCGGCCCGGGGCCTGGGCGCCGAGCCCGCGCGGTGCGCCGTCATCGAGGACACGGCCACCGGTGTCGCCGCCGCCGAGGCCGCGGGCTGCCGGGTGGTCGCCGTACCCTCCGTCGCCCCGATCGCACCGGCCGCCCGGCGGCTCGTCGTCGGTTCCCTGGAAGAGGTCGATCTGGTATTTCTGCGCGGGATGATGACGCGCGGGCACTGATCCCCACACAGAGCGTCGCACCGGAATAAGGACGGAAACTCTCGGCATTGGAACGGGTATTTTCCGTTACCGTCGGCTCCGGCAATCCAGCACCCCCTAAACGGGATGCGGAGTGACGTTTATCACCTGCGCTCACGTCGACAGGCGTGGGCGAGGCTGATCCATGGCCGCCCGGGCGGGGTCCGCGTGGGCCCTTGTGTCCTGATTGATGGAGGCCTGTACGAAACATTCCGGGCCCGTATATCCACACGCCGCTATTGCCGATCACTGTGTGATTACGTTTCAGATCAGGCCCGTTCCGGCATTCCCGGTGCCTCCGACTAATCTCATCGCGAGCACTTCGCCGCATCAACGACGTGTCCCGACGACCCACCAAGTCGCCATGTACACAGGACCGATCGCCCTGTATCCCGGCCCGATCGCACTGCCCCGAACGGGTGGGCGCGGAGGAGTCTCCGTTAGCACCGCTGTATCTCAGTGCCGGATGAGGGAGTACGTCCAGGATGAACCGCAAGACTTTGGCGCTGTCGGCCGTGATCGGCCTGCTTGCGCCCGTGCTCGCCGGTTGCGGCGGCTCGGACGGTGGGTCCGACGGAGGCGAAGCCATTGTCGTGGGCACCACGGACCAGTACGTCGCCACGGAGGACGGCCCCGCCCCGCTGGACCCGGCCTTCGCCTACGACACCGGTTCCTGGAACGTGCTCCGCCAGACCATCCAGACGCTGATGCATGTGCCGCGCGGCGGCGGGGCGCCGGTGCCCGAGGCCGCCTCCAAGTGCGGATTCACGGACCGCGAGAACGAGAGCTACCGCTGCACCCTGCGCGAGGGGCTGAAGTTCTCCGGTGGCGACCCGGTGACCGTCGAGGACGTGAAGTACTCCATCCAGCGCGTCCTGGACATCAAGGACCCCAGCGGTATCTCCGGTCTGCTGAGCAATATCGACACCATGGAGACGAACGGCGACTACGAGATCGTCTTCCATCTCAAGGCGCCCGACGCGACGTTCCCCTACAAGCTGTCCACCCCGCCGGCGGGCATCGTCAGCCAGAAGCTGTACGAGCCGAACAAGCTCCGTGACGGCTTCGAGGTCAACGGCTCGGGTCCGTACAGCTTCAAGGCCGAGGTCAAGGGCGACACCGTCGTCAAGGCGATCTTCACCAAGAACCCGGACTACAAGGGCGATCTGAAGCTCCGCAACAGCAAGGTCGAACTGCGGCCCTTCAAGGACGCCGACGACATGGGCAAGGCGCTCGACAGCGGCGACATCGACGTGATGACCCGGGCGATGACGCCCGAGCAGGTCCACTCGATGGTCGACAACCCCAAGGAAGGCGTCCAGCTCACCGAGATGCCCGGCCTGGAGATCCGCTACCTCGGCTTCGACACCGAGGCGCCGACCGCCAAGGAGAAGGCGGTACGCCAGGCCATGGCGTACACCATCGACCGCGGGAAGCTCATCACCAAGGTCTACGGGGGCATGGCCGAGCCGCTGTACTCGCTCATCCCGTCCAGCGTCGCGACCCACACCAACTCGTTCTTCAACAAGTACGGTGACGCGAACCCGGCCAAGGCGGCCAAGCTGCTGGAGGAGGCCGGCATCACCACCCCGGTGAAGCTGACGCTGAACTACACCACCGACCACTACGGCGAGGCGACCGCCAAGGAGTTCGAGACTATCCGGGAGCAGCTCAACGGCAGCCGGCTCTTCGACGTCTCGATCAAGGGCGCGGAGTGGAGCGTCTTCCGGCCGAAGCAGACCAAGCGGGAGTACGCGGTCTACGGCATGGGCTGGTTCCCGGACTTCCCGGACCCGGACACCTACATCGGGCCGTTCCTCGACAAGGACAACTTCCTCAACACCCCGTACAACAACCCGACGCTGCGCAACCAGCTCATCCCGCAGTCGCGCCGTGAGGCCGACCGCAGCGCCGCCTCGAAGACGTTCGCGAAGATCCAGGACATCATCGCCGAGGACGTACCGGTGCTGCCGCTCTGGCAGGGCAAGCAGTACGTCGCCGCCCGCGACGACATCACGGGCGTGGAGTGGGCGGTCAACTCGTCCGCCGAACTGCTCCTGTGGGAGTTGCGCAAGGGCACGGGCACGGGTTCCTGACCCGGCGTCGAGCAGAGGACGAGGCCGGCCGGGGCGCACCCCGGCCGGCCTCGTCCGTATCCCTGTCCCTGTGCTCCTACTGGGCGCCGGGGCGCACCAGCCCGCTCTCGTACGCGTACACCGCCGCCTGCACCCGGTCGCGCAGCCCCAGCTTGGTCAGCACATGGCCCACATGCGTCTTGACGGTGGTCTCGCTGACGAAGAGATCCGCGGCGATCTCCGCGTTCGACAGCCCGCGCGCCACCAGCTTGAGCACCTCGACCTCGCGCTCGGTGAGCGTGTGCAGGGTGTCGGGCACCGGCTCCTCGCCGGACGGCAGATGGTCCGCGTACTTGTCGAGCAGCCGGCGGGTGATGCTCGGCGCCAGCATCGCCTCGCCCGCCGCGACCACCCGGATCGCCTGCACCAGCTCATGGGCGGGGGCGTCCTTGAGGAGAAACCCGCTGGCCCCGGCGCGCAGCGCCTCCACCACATACTCGTCCAGATCGAAGGTGGTCAGGACCAGCACCTTCGCCGGACCGTCCCGGCCGGGCCCGGTGATCTGGCGGGTCGCCTCGACGCCGTCCATCCGGGGCATCCGGATGTCCATCAGCACCACATCGGGCTGGAGCGCCCGGACCTGGTCGATGGCCTGGAGGCCGTCCCCGGCCTCGCCGACGACCGCGATGTCCTGCTCGGCCTCCAGGATCATCCGGAAGCCGGTGCGCAGCAGCGGCTGGTCGTCGACCAGTAGGACGCGGACTGTCACGGGGAACTCCTTCACTAGACCGGCCCCATTCTGCCCTGACGGCCCTCAGGGAATTCCGCCGGGCGCGAACGCCCCTACTCACCGCCCCGCGCGGTGTCCGCGGGCCGCACGCTCAGCGGATACACGGGAGGAGTGCCGCCGAATTCCGGGCAGAACGCCTGGTGATCACACCAGCCGCACAGCTTCGTCGGCCGGGGCCGCCAGTCACCCGTCTCGGTGGCCGTCCTGATCGCGTCCCACAGGGCGTGCAGCTTGCGCTCCACCCGCAGCAGATCCGCCTCCACCGGGTCGTACGTCACCACCTCGCCGCTGCCCAGATAGACGAGCTGGAGCCGGCGCGGCACCACACGCTTCAGCCGCCAGATCACCAGGGCGTAGAACGTCATCTGGAACAGCGCCCCCTCCGCGTACTCGGGGCGGGGCGCCTTGCCCGTCTTGTAGTCGACGATCCGCACCTCACCCGTCGGCGCCACATCGACCCGGTCGATCACCCCGCGCAGCCGCAGCCCGGACTCCAGCTCCGTCTCCACGAACAGCTCCCGCTCCGCGGGCTCCAGACGTGTCGGATCCTCCAGCGAGAACCACCGCTCCACCAGCTCCTCCGCCTGGCCCAGCCAGCGCGTCAGCCGCTCGCCCTCGGAGTCCTGCGCGAACAGCTCGGCCAGCTCGGGCCGGGACTCCAGCAGCCGGTCCCACTGACCGGGGATCAGCGCCTTGGCGCGCGGCGCCGTGCGCTCGACGGCCGGAGCGTCGAAGAGCCGCTCCAGCACGGCGTGCACCAGAGTGCCCCGGGTGGCCGCCTCGCTCGGTTTCTCCGGCAGTTTGTCGATCACCCGGAACCGGTACAGCAGGGGGCACTGCATGAAGTCGCTCGCACGTGACGGCGACAGCGAGGAGGGGGGCAGGCTCGTACTCATGACGCAGACCCTATGACCCGACACCGACAGCGATCCGAATACCATCGACTACAGAGCCACTCGCACCGCATGATCGAGCGAGCGACGCTGCCGCGAACGAAGGGAACCCGTGAAAGAGGACGACGAGAGCGGCGAGAGCAGGCGGCCGCAGCCCGGCCAGGGGGACGCGGGCCCCGACGGGAAGCCCTCGAAGCGCGAAGACCCCGGCGGGGGCATTCTCATGGGCCGCCCCTTCGGCGTGCCCGTCTATGTCGCCCCGAGCTGGTTCCTGGTGGCGGCGCTCATCACCTGGATCTTCGGCGGCCAGCTCGACCGGGTCCTGCCCGAGCTGGGCAACCTGCGCTATCTGGTCTCCCTCTTCTTCGCGGTCGCCTTCTACGCCTCCGTCCTCGTCCATGAACTGGCCCATACGGTCGCCGCGCTGCGCTTCAAGCTGCCGGTGCGCCGGATCCAGCTCCAGTTCTTCGGCGGAGTCTCGGAGATCGAGAAGGAATCCGAGACACCGGGCCGTGAATTCGTGCTGGCCTTCGTGGGGCCACTGCTCTCCCTGGTGCTCTCGGGGCTCTTCTACCTCGGTCTGCTGGCCGTCGAGGCCGGCACGGTCCCCGGTGTCCTGCTCGCCGGACTGATGGTCTCCAATCTGATCGTCGCCGCCTTCAATCTGCTGCCCGGCCTCCCCCTGGACGGCGGCCGGATGCTGCGCGCGGTCGTCTGGAAGATCACCGGCAAGCCGATGAGCGGCACCGTGGCCGCCGCCTGGGTCGGCCGCGGACTCGCCGTCGCGGTCCTCATCGGCCTTCCGCTGCTCACCCAGACCGGAGCGCTCGGTACGTCGGCGGCTCACGTCAGCGGGATGGAGACGGTCACCGACGCGCTGCTCGCCGCCATCCTCGCCGCGATCATCTGGACCGGAGCGGGCAACAGCCTGCGGATGGCCAGGCTCCGTGAGCACCTGCCCGAACTCCAGGCCCGCGCGCTCACCCGCCGCGCGGTCCCCGTCGAGTCCAGCACCCCCCTGTCCGAGGCCCTGCGCCGTGCCAACGAGGCGGGTGCCCGCGCGCTGGTCGTGGTCGACGGCCACGGCGATCCGACGGCCCTGGTACGGGAGTCCGCGATCGTCGGCGTACCGCAGCACCGCCGCCCCTGGGTCGCGGTGAGCGCCCTCGCCCAGGACCTGACGGACGGCATGAGGGTCCCGGCGGAGCTGGCGGGGGAGGCGCTCCTGGACCGTCTCAGGGCCAATCCCGCGACGGAGTATCTGGTGGTGGAGGAGTCCGGCGCGATCTACGGGGTGCTGTCGACGGCCGACGTGGAGCGCGCGTTCGTCTCGGCGATGGCCCGCCCGCAATAGCCCCCGCCGGGGCCGGTCCGGACGGTGCCGTGCCTTCCCGGAGCGCCCTGGCCCCCCGTACGGCGCCCGCGGGGCGGTGCACTGACGTTCTGGCCGCTGTCGCCCGCCGGCGAGTGAGCCGAAGGGGCGCGTCGGTGCCGAAAAGGAGAGCGCGCGGAGGTTCGTGAGGTACGAGCGGACCGAGCACGGTCGACTGTCGGCATCGACATAAAGCGCCCCGGAGGCGAACCGAGCCCAAAAAAGAAGGTGCGTGAGCCGAAGGGCGCGCCGCTGTCGAAAGGGAGAGCGCGCGGAGGTTCGTGAGGTACGAGCGGACCGAGCACGGTCGACTGTCGGCATCGACATGAGGCGCCCCGGAGGCGAACCGAGCCCCGGAACAGCAGGCGAACCGAGCCCTCGGAAGAACGTACTAAGGTGGGACCATGTCCGAACCGACCGGTGCCGCCCGCCGACGCGGGCCCTTCAAGGTCGGGGACCAGGTCCAGCTCACCGACCCCAAGGGACGCCACTACACGTTCACGCTCGAAGCCGGGAAGAACTTCCACACCCACAAAGGGTCCTTCCCGCACGACGAGCTGATCGGTGCTCCCGAGGGCAGTGTTGTCCGTACCACGGGAAACGTCGCCTATCTCGCGCTGCGCCCCCTGCTCCCCGACTATGTCCTGTCCATGCCCCGCGGCGCCGCCGTGGTCTACCCGAAGGACGCCGGCCAGATCCTGGCCTTCGCCGACATCTTCCCCGGCGCGCGCGTCGTCGAGGCAGGTGTGGGCTCCGGCTCGCTCAGCAGCTTCCTGCTGCGTGTCATCGGTGACCAGGGCATGCTCCACTCCTACGAGCGCCGCCAGGACTTCGCCGAGATCGCCCAGCAGAACGTGGAGCGCTACTTCGGCGGACCGCACCCCGCGTGGGAGCTGACGGTCGGTGATCTCCAGGACAATCTGTCGGACACCGACGTCGACCGGGTCATCCTGGACATGCTCGCTCCCTGGGAGTGCGTCGAGGCCGTCTCCAAGGCGCTCGTCCCCGGCGGCATCCTCTGCGCCTATGTCGCGACGACCACGCAGCTCGCCCGCACGGTGGAGACGATCCGGGAGTTCGGCACGTTCAACGAGCCGGCCGCCTGGGAGTCGATGATCCGGAACTGGCATGTGGAGGGCCTGGCCGTACGCCCGGACCACCGCATGATCGGCCACACCGGCTTCCTCGTGACCGCCCGTCGGCTCGCGGACGGGGTAGAGCCCCCGCTGCGCCGTCGCCGGCCCGCCAAGGGCGCGTACGGGGACGACTACGACGGCCCGGGTAGCGGCAGCGGCTCACGCGGCTGATCGCCGGTCCCAACACGTCGGTGATGCCGCCGACTTCCCCTTGAGGAGGGGGGAAGTCGGCGGCTCTGTCTTTACGTTGACCTTACGGACCCCCCTGTTCCGCCCCGCTGTGACGTGTGGCACGATGCTGTCTCCCCTCCCACCGTTGGTTACTCGCCGGCACCCCTTCACAGGAGACACTCCGCGTGCAGATCTCCGACGTACCGGACCTGGCGCACACCCGGCCCCACCCCATGCACTGGCTCGCGACAGCCACCGCGATGGCCGGTGTGGTGGCTCTGGCGGGTCTGCTCCAGCCCGGCGCCGCCACCGCGTCCCAGACGGGCTCCGGCCCCGCGAGGACGGCGTCCGGCGAGGCGCCCCTGCCCGCCCCCGATCCGGCCGGGGCCGACTATCCGCTGGAGTGCGGGGGAGCGGGGACGGTGGTCGTCCGGCAGGCCTCCGGCGATCTCGACGGCGACCGGAATCCCGAGACCGTGGTCGCGGTGCGCTGCCAGGCGGGCTCGGGCACCCCGCCCCAGGGTGTGTATGTGCTGACCAGGGGCGCGGAGGCCGGGCCGAGGATCGTGGCGACGCTGGTCGACCCGGGGGAGAAGCGGAGCGTCGGACCCGACTTCGAGATCCGTGAGGGAGTGATTCTCGCCACTCTGCTCGGCTACTCGGGGCCCGAGGTGCCGAGCTGCTGCCCCGACGAGGAGGAGCGGGTCTCCTGGCAGTGGAAGAACGGTGCCTTCGTACGGGCGGAGAGGCCCGAGGCGCGGAGTGTGTGAGCGGTCGCCCCGGGTGACCTCCGGCCGCCGGTAAGGCCGCCTTATTCCGCGTCGGGTCCGTAAACCTCTACCCTGTCCGAAACGCGACGTACATGAATACAGTCACCCGGGCACTCCTTGGCGGAGTCGACGACATCACGCAGCAGGGGAAGCGGTACCCGGGTGGTGGCCCCGGGGGCCTGGAGCAGTTCGTCCTCGGGACTCTTCACATACGCGAGCCCGTCGATGTCCAGCTCGAAGACCTCAGGAGCATACTGGGCACAGATCCCGTCCCCGGTGCAGAGGTCCTGGTCGATCCAGACCTCGAGCGGCTCACCGGACTCGGTGGTGCCTTCGGTGGGAGCCTGCTGCTGCACGGTCATCTCTCCTGCCGTTTGCCCCGCTGGACGGTGCGTTGTTAAGTAAGTCGCGCAAGCCCTGACGGGTGTTGAACACTTCGACGATACAACCGACAGCTTTCCGACGGTCCTGGGTGGGTATTCCCCTGGCGTGAGGGAGAGCGCAAGGGTGAAGATCGGACACACCCCGGAGTCTTTGTGATCTAGGGGTTTCAATCATCACCCACCCAGGTAGGGTCAGGAAGCGTCCAGCTCCCCTTGGAGGAGGTGAGGACCGTGGCAGCCCACGACGACGACATCAACCGCGGCATCCGGCCGGGGCGGGGGTCTGAAGACCCAGCCGGCCAGGTTGCCTATCTCGAGCAGGAAATCGCCGTCCTGCGACGAAAGCTCGCCGACTCTCCGCGGCACACGAGGATTCTCGAAGAGCGGATCGTCGAGTTGCAGACGAACCTGGCGGGTGTGTCCGCACAGAACGAGCGGCTCGCCAATACGCTGCGTGAGGCCCGCGACCAGATCGTGGCCCTCAAGGAGGAGGTCGACCGGCTCGCACAGCCGCCGGCCGGCTTCGGTGTGTTCCTGCAGGCGAACGAGGACGGCACCGCCGACATCTTCACCGGGGGCCGCAAGCTCCGGGTGAATGTCAGCCCCAGTGTCGAGCTCGACCAGCTCAGGCGCGGCCAGGAAGTCATGCTCAACGAAGCGCTCAACGTGGTCGAGGCCATGGCGTACGAGCGTGCCGGGGACATCGTCACCCTCAAGGAGATCCTTGAGGACGGCGAGCGCGCCCTGGTGATCGGGCACACCGACGAGGAACGGGTGGTGCGGCTCGCCGAGCCGCTGCTGGACATCACCATCCGCCCCGGCGACGCCCTGCTGCTCGAACCCCGCTCCGGCTATGTCTACGAAGTGGTCCCCAAGAGCGAGGTCGAGGAACTGGTCCTCGAAGAGGTCCCCGACGTCGACTACGACAAGATCGGCGGCCTCGGCGGCCAGATCGAGATGATCCGCGACGCGGTGGAGCTTCCGTATCTCCACCCGGATCTCTTCAAGGAGCACGAACTGCGGCCGCCGAAGGGCATCCTGCTCTACGGCCCGCCCGGCTGCGGCAAGACACTGATCGCCAAGGCCGTGGCCAACTCCCTTGCCAAGAAGGTCGCGGAGGTGACCGGCAGGCCCGCGGGGAAGAGCTACTTCCTCAACATCAAGGGTCCGGAGCTGCTGAACAAGTACGTCGGCGAGACCGAGCGGCATATCCGCCTGGTCTTCCAGCGGGCCCGGGAGAAGGCGAGCGAGGGCACCCCCGTCATCGTCTTCTTCGACGAGATGGAATCCCTCTTCCGCACCCGCGGATCCGGTGTGAGCTCGGACGTGGAGAACACCATCGTCCCGCAGCTCCTCGCCGAGATCGACGGTGTGGAGGGCCTGGAGAACGTCATCGTCATCGGCGCCTCCAACCGCGAGGACATGATCGACCCCGCGATCCTGCGGCCCGGCCGGCTCGATGTGAAGATCAAGATCGAGCGTCCGGACGCGGAGGCGGCGAAGGACATCTTCGCGAAGTACCTGACGGCCACGCTGCCGCTGCACACGGACGACGTCTCGGAGCACAACGGCTCCAAGGCGGCCGCGGCCCACGGAATGATCCAGTCCGTGGTCGAGCAGATGTACGCGGAGTCCGAGGAGAACCGCTTCCTCGAGGTGACGTACGCCAACGGCGACAAGGAAGTCCTCTATTTCAAGGACTTCAACTCCGGCGCGATGATCCAGAACATTGTCGACCGGGCCAAGAAGATGGCCATCAAGGACTTCCTCGACCACAACCAGAAGGGCCTCAGGGTCTCCCATCTCCTCCAGGCTTGCGTGGATGAGTTCAAGGAGAACGAGGACCTGCCGAACACCACCAACCCCGACGACTGGGCCCGTATCTCCGGCAAGAAGGGCGAGCGGATCGTGTTCATCCGTACCCTGGTCACCGGAAAGCAGGGCGCGGACACCGGACGCTCCATCGACACGGTGGCGAACACCGGTCAGTACCTGTAAAGCGCAGACGCAGACCGGCTGCGGATGTCCGGAAGGGCATCCGCAGCCGGTTGCTTTCCACGCTCCTTCCACCACACCAGGCCAATGACGGAAATGATCTCCCCACCGGCGCGGAGGCGTTCTAGGCTCTTTCGTACCGCCGTGTGGCGGCGCCCGGAGCCGGGTGCCGCACACGCACCGGAGGAAGAGCGGTACTTGAGCGCCGTTCCCGGAGGGGAGCGCCGCCGGGCAAGGAGGGCCGCATGACCGTACGGCGAGTAATGGGCATCGAGACGGAGTACGGGATCTCCGTCCCGGGGCACCCGAACGCCAATGCCATGCTCACCTCGTCCCAGATCGTGAACGCCTACGCGGCGGCGATGCACCGCGCGCGGCGGGCCCGCTGGGACTTCGAGGAGGAGAATCCGCTGCGGGACGCCCGTGGCTTCGACCTCGCCCGCGAGACGGCCGATTCCAGCCAGCTCACCGACGAGGACATCGGTCTGGCCAATGTGATCCTCACCAATGGCGCGCGGCTGTACGTCGACCACGCCCACCCCGAGTACAGCTCTCCCGAGATCACCAATCCGCGGGACGCCGTGCTCTGGGACAAGGCCGGCGAGCGGATCATGGCCGAGGCCGCCGAGCGCGCGGCCCAGCTTCCCGGCGCCCAGCCGATCCATCTGTACAAGAACAACACCGACAACAAGGGCGCGTCCTACGGCACGCACGAGAACTACCTGATGAAGCGGGAGACCCCCTTCTCGGACATCGTGCGCCACCTCACCCCGTTCTTCGTCTCCCGCCAGGTGGTCACCGGCGCGGGCCGGGTCGGTATCGGCCAGGACGGCCATGAGCACGGCTTCCAGATCAGCCAGCGCGCGGACTACTTCGAGGTCGAGGTCGGGCTGGAGACGACCCTGAAGCGCCCGATCATCAACACCCGTGACGAGCCGCACTCCGACGCGGAGAAGTACCGCAGACTCCATGTGATCATCGGCGACGCGAACCTGTCGGAGATCTCCACCTATCTCAAGCTCGGTACGACCTCGCTGGTGCTGTCCATGATCGAGGACGGCTTCATCAACGTCGATCTGGCCGTGGACCAGCCGGTCCGTACGCTGCACCAGGTCTCGCACGACCCCACGCTCGGCCGGCTGGTCACGCTCCGCAGCGGCCGGACACTCACCGCTGTCCAGCTCCAGATGGAGTACTACGAGCTGGCCAGGAAGTATGTCGAGGAACGGTACGGCGCCGACGCCGACGAGCAGACCAGGGATGTCCTGGGCCGCTGGGAGGACACGCTCAACCGGCTGGAGAACGATCCGATGAGCCTCTCCGGCGAGCTGGACTGGATCACCAAGCGGGAGATCCTGGAGGGCTACCGCCGGCGGGACAGCCTGGACTGGGACGCGGCCCGGCTGCATCTCGTGGACCTCCAGTACGCCGACGTGCGTCCCGAGAAGGGTCTGTACAACCGTCTGGCGGCCCGGGGCAGGATCAGCCGCCTGCTGGACGAGCAGGACGTCGAGCGGGCCAGGACGAAGCCTCCTGAGGACACCAGGGCGTACTTCCGCGGGCGCTGCCTGGAGCAGTACGCGGACGATGTGGCCGCGGCCTCCTGGGACTCGGTCATCTTCGATCTGCCCGGCCGTGACTCGCTGCAACGGGTTCCCACGCTGGAGCCGCTGCGCGGTACGCGCAACCACGTCAAGGAGCTGCTCGACCGCTGCCGCACGGCGGAGGAACTGGTCCGGGTGCTGTCCGGAGGCTGAAAGAGCACCGGTCCGGGAATCATCGGGGTGGTACCCGGACGTTGTAGCAACTGCGGGGCCGATGTCAGACGCTCCTTGTAGGGTCTGATCTTGAAGGTCACATCGAGCGGGGCGAAACCGAGCGGGGTGAGGGATATGGCGACCAAGGACACCGGCGGCGGCCAGCAGAAGGCGACGCGTTCCACGGAGGAGACCGAGGAGCAGGCCCAGGAGGCGCAGGCCTCCGAGGACCTCAAGGAGCGCCAGGAGAAGCTGTCCGACGACGTGGACTCCGTCCTGGACGAGATCGACGACGTCCTCGAGGAGAACGCCGAGGACTTCGTGCGGTCCTTCGTGCAAAAGGGCGGCCAGTAGCGGCCGTTGTCCGTCCCGGGCCGTCGGCGAAAGCCGGTAGCACCGGGACGGATGACAGGCGACGGCGCGGGTAAGGTCCGTGCACAGATTCAAAGATCGGCCCGGCGCGAGCGGCGGGCCGCCGCCCATCCGGAAGGAAACGTGTGGAAGCCAACCCTCGTAGCACCGGGCGTCTGCCGGCAGCCTTCCTGACGCCCGGCTCGTCCTCGTTCATGGACTTCCTGTCCCACCACTCGCCGGACATGCTGCCGGGCAAGCGTTCGCTGCCGCCGTTGCAGGGTGCCATCGAGGCGCCGCACGGTACGACGATCGTCGCGGCGACCTTCCCCGGCGGGGTGGTGCTCGCCGGTGACCGGCGGGCGACCATGGGGAACATGATCGCGCAGCGCGACATCGAGAAGGTCTTCCCGGCCGACGAGTACTCGGCCGTCGGTATCGCCGGCACCGCCGGTCTCGCGGTGGAGATGGTCAAGCTCTTCCAGCTCGAACTGGAGCACTTCGAGAAGGTCGAGGGCGCCCAGCTCTCCCTGGAGGGCAAGGCCAACCGGCTCTCCACGATGATCCGCAGCAATCTCGCCATGGCCATGCAGGGCCTGGCCGTGGTCCCGCTCTTCGCCGGCTGGGACGTGGACCGCGGAAAGGGCCGCATCTTCTCGTACGACGTGACGGGCGGCCGGTCGGAGGAGCTGGGCTACGCGTCCACCGGCTCCGGCTCGATCTTCGCCCGCGGCGCGATGAAGAAGCTCTACCGCGAGGACCTGACGGAGCAGCAGGCCACCACCCTGGTCATCCAGGCGCTGTACGACGCCGCGGACGACGACTCGGCCACGGGCGGCCCCGATGTGGCGCGCCGTATCTATCCGATCGTCACGATCATCACGGACGAGGGCTTCCGGAGGCTGACCGACGAGGAATCCTCGGAGATCGCCCGCTCGATCATCGAGCGCCGGCTGGAGCAGCCCGACGGCCCGCGCGCCGCGCTGCTCTGACGCCGCCCTCTTCTGGAACAAACACGCCACTGACAGAAAGGGACGGATAGCCGGTGTCGACGCCGTTCTATGTCTCACCCCAGCAGGCCATGGCCGACCGGGCGGAGTACGCGCGCAAGGGCATCGCCCGTGGTCGCAGCCTGGTCGTGCTTCAGTACGCCGACGGCATCGTCTTCGTCGGCGAGAACCCGTCCCGCGCGCTGCACAAGTTCAGCGAGATCTACGACCGCATCGGCTTCGCGGCGGCCGGCAAGTACAACGAGTACGAGAACCTGCGCATCGGCGGTGTCCGCTACGCCGATCTGCGCGGATACACCTATGACCGCGACGATGTCACGGCCCGCGGTCTGGCCAATGTCTACGCGCAGACGCTCGGCACGATCTTCTCCAGCGCCGGCGAGAAGCCCTACGAGGTGGAGCTGGTGGTCGCCGAGGTGGGCGCGACGCCGGACGGCGACCAGATCTACCGGCTGCCGCACGACGGGTCGATCGTGGACGAGCACGGCTCGGTCGCGGTCGGTGGCAGCTCGGAGCAGATCAGCACCTATCTCGATCAGCGGCACCGCGAGGGCATGTCGCTCGCGGAAGCGCTGAAGCTGGCCGTGCAGGCGCTGTCCAGGGACACGAACGGCGGCGAGCGGGAGATCCCCGCGGAGCGGCTGGAAGTGGCGGTCCTGGACCGTACGCGACCGCAGCAGCGCAAGTTCAAGCGGATCGTCGGCCGTCAGCTCTCCCGGCTGCTGGACGCGGACGGCGCCGCCTCGACCCCGACGGACGCTCCCTCGGACACGGAGGAGCCGGACGGCACCGCCGCCGGGTCGGCGGACTCGCCCAAGGACGCCAAGAACGTCAAGGACGTCAAGGACACCGAGAAGCCCGACAGCACCGAGAAGTAACAGCACCGAGCAGCGGCGGGCCTGGACCGGCCCCCCCCGTGCCCCGGCCCGCCCACGCGGCCCGGGGCACGGTCATGTGTGGCTCAGCCGCCCGGGGGCGGGGGCGCGGTCGAGGCGCGGACCACCAGGGAGACCGGCAGATCACCGGAGTCCGGCCGCCGGCCGTCCAGCACCGCCAGCAGGGCCGACATCCCGCGCTCGCCCACCCGCTCGGCCGGGAGGCTCACCGTGGTCAGTTCCGGCTCGATCGCCGTGGCGAGCGCCAGATCGTCGAAGCCGGTGACCGAGATGTCCTCCGGCACCCGCAGACCGAGGCGCCGTACCGCCTTGCAGGCTCCCGCCGCCAGGATGTCGTCGTCGCAGATCAGCGCCGTGGGCCGGGGGCCCGGGGCGCCGAGGGCGCGCTCGGTGGCCGCACGCGCGGCGCCGACCTCCAGGGGTGCCGAGACCGTTCGTACGACCGCGTCCGGCACTCCCCGTACCGCGGTGGCCAGTGCCTCGGCCCGTACGTCGAAGGTCCACGAGGCGACCGCGGAGGCGAGATGGACCAGACGCCGGTGGCCGAGGCCGAGCAGATGCGCGCTCACCTGCCGGATGCCGTCGGCGATGTCGAGATTCACCCGTGCGGCGGCACCGGGGGCCGCCGGATCGCTGTCCAGCATCACCAGCGGCAGGTCCGCGCCCCGGATCGCGTCCAGCGCCTCCGTCGCCATCGAGGAGGCGATCACCCCGTCCAGCGCGGCCCGCGCCGAGGCGAAGGGGTCCCGGGCCGGCCCCACTCCGGCGGGTGAGGGGTAGAGGACCACCCCGAAACCGTGCTCGGCGGCGACCTCGGCCGCGCCGGTGTACACCCGGGCGAAGAACTCGTTGGTGAGCGCGGGGACGACGAGGAGCGCGGTCCTGG
This sequence comes from Streptomyces sp. NPDC002018, assembly GCF_042890865.1. Taxonomy (NCBI): domain Bacteria; kingdom Bacillati; phylum Actinomycetota; class Actinomycetes; order Kitasatosporales; family Streptomycetaceae; genus Streptomyces; species Streptomyces sp. NPDC002018. The sequence continues at coordinate 68,052 of NZ_JBIASO010000011.1, read as the reverse complement.
TCGTGCCCAGACGGAGATTGCGGGCGGCGAGATTGGGCCGGTAGCCGAGCGCGTGCGCCGCGTCCCGTACGAGTCCCGCGGTGCGCTCCGAGACCCTGCCCCGCCACTTGTCCCCGAGGACCAGCGAGACCGTGGCCTGGGACACACCCGCGGTCCGCGCCACATCCCTGCTGGTGGGCCTGGCGGGCTGTGCTGTCATCGCTGCGGTTCTCCATCGCGCTCGTCCGGCGGTCCTGTCCGCCGTGGCGCCGGCAGTGGACCCGCGGACAGGCCACATGGTACGTATGACGCCGACGTTATACGTAAAACCCCGGCCGGGCCGGGGAAAGAGAAGGGGCGGCACATGGCCACCGGCTACGTGGACATCCTCAAGGCGCCGCACGCCGCGCGGCTGCTCGCCGGCACACTCGTGGGCCGGCTGCCGAACGCCACGGGCCCCATCGCCATCGTGCTGCTCGTCCGGGGCGCCGGGGGCAGCTACAGCCTCGCCGGGGCGCTCGCCGCGGTGTACGGGGTCGCCAACGCCGTCGGGCAGCCGCTGCTGGGCCGGGCCGTGGACCTGTACGGGCAGCCCCGGGTGCAGCTCCCCGCCGCCGTCGTCTCCGCCCTCGGCGCCGTACTGCTCGTCGTCGCCGGGACCGACACCCTGCCGCTCGCCTACGGCGCCGTCGCGGTCGCGGGTCTGTTCACCCCGCCGCTGGAGGGCGGGCTGCGGGCCCTGTGGCCGAATGTCCTCGGCGGTGAGGAGCGGGTCCACCGGGCGTACGCCATGGACGCCGTGGCGCAGGAGATCATGTTCACCGTCGGCCCGCTGCTCGTGACCCTGCTGGTGGCACTCTGGTCACCGGCCGCCGCGCTGCTCGTCATCAACGCGACAGGGGTGCTCGGAGCGCTCTCCGTGGTCCTCTCCGCGCCCTCCCGAGCCTGGCGCTCCGCGCCCCGCGAGGCGCACTGGCTCGGCGCCCTGCGCTCACCGGGCCTGCTGGCCCTGCTGGGCGCCTTCCTCTTCGTCGGGATCGCCCTCGGCTCGATCACCGTCGCGGGCGTCGCCTTCGCCGACGACCACGGCCGCGAGTCCGTCTACGGCTGGCTGATGGCCGCGTTCGGCCTGGGCGCGCTGGTGGGGGGCTCGGTCTACGGGGCCGTTTCCTGGACCGGCGCCCCGGAGCGGCGGCTGCGCGCCATCATCGCGCTGCTCGCCCTCTGCTATCTGCCGCTGACGCTCACACCCGGTGTGCTCCCGATGACAGGGCTGGCCGCCGTCGCCGGGATATTCCTGGCCCCCGCCATCGCCTGCGCCTTCATCGTCGTGGACCGGCACGCGCCGCGCGGCACCGTCACCGAGGCGTTCTCCTGGCTGGTGACCACGATAGGTGTCGGTGCCGCGCTCGGCACCGCCGTCGCGGGCCCGGCCGTGGAACTGGGCGGCACCTCCGCGAGCTTCGCGGTCGCGGGGGCCGGCGGCATCGCCGCACTGCTGGTGCTGCTGGCCACCCAGCGGGTCCTCGCAGCTCCCGACCGTGGTCCCGATGCCACCATCCGGACGGAAAATGATCCAGGCGGAGCGGCCGAACCCGGTTTCAGCTCTGGTCATCAGGCGTAATGTTCAGACATGGACCGCCGCATTTTCGGGCTGGAGAACGAGTACGGCGTCACGTGCACGTTCAGGGGACAGCGCCGACTGTCACCTGACGAAGTGGCGCGCTACCTCTTCCGCCGTGTTGTCTCATGGGGCCGCAGCAGCAATGTCTTCCTGCGGAACGGCGCCCGTCTCTACCTCGACGTGGGTTCGCATCCGGAATACGCAACTCCCGAATGCGACAACGTGACCGAACTGGTGACCCACGACAAAGCGGGCGAGCGCATTCTCGAAGGCCTGCTCGTCGACGCCGAACGCCGCCTGCACGAGGAGGGAATCGCGGGCGACGTCTATCTCTTCAAGAACAACACCGACTCGGCGGGAAACTCCTACGGCTGCCACGAGAACTATCTCGTCGCCCGCCATGGAGAGTTCTCCCGGCTCGCGGACATCCTCATCCCCTTCCTCGTCACCAGGCAGCTCCTCTGCGGCGCCGGCAAGGTGCTCCAGACCCCGCGGGGCGCGGTCTACTGCGTCAGCCAGCGTGCCGAGCACATCTGGGAGGGCGTCAGCTCCGCCACCACCCGCTCCCGTCCGATCATCAACACCCGTGACGAGCCGCACGCGGACGCGGAGCGCTACCGCAGGCTCCATGTCATCGTCGGCGACTCGAACATGTCCGAGACGACCATGCTGCTCAAGGTCGGCGCCACCGATCTCGTGCTCCGCATGATCGAGGCGGGCACGGTGATGCGCGATCTCACCCTGGAGAACCCGATCCGGGCGATCCGCGAGGTCAGCCACGACCTCACCGGCCAGCGCAAGGTGCGGCTGGCGAGCGGCCGGGAGGCCTCCGCGCTGGAGGTCCAGCGGGAGTACTACGAGAAGGCCGTGGACTTCGTGGAGCGCCGGGGCATCCGCACCGGCACGGTCGACCAGGTGCTCGAACTGTGGGGCCGTACGCTCGACGCGATCGAGGAGGAGGACCTCGACCGGATCGCCACCGAGATCGACTGGGTCATGAAGTACCAGCTCATCGAGCGGTACCGGGCCAAGCACAATATGACGATGTCGCATCCGCGGGTCGCTCAGATAGATCTCGCCTACCACGACATCCACCGCCGCCGCGGCCTCTACTACCTGCTGGAGAAGCGCGGCCAGGCCGCCCGTATCTGCAACGACCTGAAGATCTTCGAGGGCAAGTCCGTGCCCCCGCAGACCACCAGGGCGCGGCTGCGCGGGGACTTCATCCGCCGGGCGCAGGAGCAGCGCCGGGACTTCACCGTCGACTGGGTGCATCTCAAGCTCAACGACCAGGCGCAGCGCACGGTGCTCTGCAAGGACCCGTTCCGGTCCGTGGACGACCGGGTGGAGAAGCTGATCGCCGGTATGTGACCGGCGGGCGCCGGCACCCGGCACCGGGAGTGGCGCGATGCGATCGGGCCCCGTACGCGATGGCGTACGGGGCCCTCGCGGTGTGCCCGGCGGTCGCCTACGCTCCGCCTGGGCCCCCTTCCCCCCACCCCCAGGTGCACCGCACCGGAGCCCGCTCGCCTATCCGGCCCGATCGAGGGGACAACCCCTAGAGTGTCGGGCAACTACTGTGCCGTCTGAGATCTGAGGAATACGTGCGCCGACTTGCCGGCCTGATCGTCGTCCCCTTGCTGCTGCTGTCGACAGCGGCCTGCGGCGATGACGGAGGCTCCGATCCCGCCCCGTCCAAGAACGGACTTCCCGCGATCACCGCGGGCGCCAAGTTCGGTCAGAAGCCGACCCTCGCCAAGGGGGAGGGCACTCCGCCCAAGGAGCTGAAGGTCGACGTCATCAGCGAGGGTGACGGCGCCGCGGTCAAGAAGGGTGACGCGATCCAGGTCAACTACCTGGGCCAGAGCTGGGACTCCGAGAAGCCGTTCGACAACAGCTTCGACCGCAAGCAGCCCTTCGATCTGACCCTGGGCGCCGGCATGGTCATCAAGGGCTGGGACCAGGGCCTGGAGGGCCAGAAGGTCGGCAGCCGGGTCGAGCTGGGCATTCCGCCGGAGCTGGGGTACGGGGCGCAGGGCCAGGGCGACATCAAGCCCAACGCCACGCTGGTCTTCGTCGTCGACATCCTGAAGGCGACCCAGGTGCCGGCCTCCGCCAAGGGCACCGCCGTCGCACAGGACAACATCGATCTGCCGAAGGTCGGGACGAACGACGACGGCAAGGAGCCGACGGTCACGATCCCGAAGTCCGACCCGCCCAAGAAGCTGGTCTCCAGCTATGTGCTGGAGAGCGACGGACCGGTCGTCAAGGACTCGGACACGGTGGTGCTGAACTACGCGGCGTACCTCTGGAAGGACCGCAAGCAGTTCGACAGCACGTACAAGACGGGCCGCACCACCACCTTCCCGCTGCCCCAACTGACGCTGAAGGGCCTGAAGTCGGGAATCGTCGGCAAGAAGGTGGGCAGCAGGATCCTGATCGTGATCCCGCCGGACCAGGCCTTCGGCGACCAGGAGCAGCAGGGCATCCCGAAGAACTCCACGCTGGTGTTCGCGGTGGACATCCTGGCGAAGGTGTAAGACTGTCCCGGTTGCCCCGTTCATCATTTAGAGGAGCAGTTCAGTGAGCATCGAGAAGCCCGAGATCGACTTCCCGGGTGGCGAGCCGCCGGCCGATCTGGAGATCAAGGACATCACGGAGGGCGACGGCCCGGTGGCCAAGGCGGGCGACACCGTCTCCGTCCACTACGTGGGTGTGGCCTTCTCCACCGGCGAGGAGTTCGACGCGTCCTGGAACCGCGGTACGCCGCTCCAGTTCCAGCTCGGCGCCGGTCAGGTCATCAAGGGCTGGGACCAGGGCGTCCAGGGTATGAAGGTCGGCGGCCGCAGGCAGCTCACCATCCCCGCGCACCTCGCCTACGGCGACCGTGGCGCCGGTGGTGGCCGTATCGCTCCGGGCGAGACGCTGATCTTCGTCTGCGACCTGGTCTCCGTCTGATCCCGCCGGACCGACAGCGCCGAGGGCCCATGCCGTCCGCATGGGCCCTCGGCTTTTGTCCCGACACCCCGGGGCGGTACGGTCAACGAGCGGAGGACGCAACGATCAAAAGGGGTGCAAGGCGTCGATGGCCATTGCCAAGGCCGAGCGACTGATGAATCTGGCGCTGTGTCTGCTCGGGACCCGGCGGCCGCTCAGCAAGCGCGAGCTGCGGGGCTCCATCGAGGCCTATCTGGAGGCGGGCACCGACGACTCCTTCAACAGGATGTTCGAGCGCGACAAGGAAGATCTGCGCGAGCTCGGGCTGGTCATCGAGACGGTGGAGAACCTCGACGGGGAAACCGGCTATCTCGCCCGGCGCGACAGCAACCGGCTGCCCGCCATCACCCTCGACGCCGAGGAGGCCGCGGCCCTCGGACTCGCCGCCAAGGTCTGGCAGCAGGCCCGGCTGGCGGGCGCGGCGAGCGGCGCGCTCCAGAAGCTGCGCGCCGCCGGGATGCCGGAGGCGGAGGACGCCTACGAGGCGCACCACAGCGCGCTCGAACCGCGGATCCCGGTCCATGAGGCCGCGTTCGAACCGCTGATGCTCGCCTGCCGCGACCGGCGGCCCGTCATCTTCGACTACCGCAAGGCCAACGCGGCCCGCCCCGAGCAGCGCCAGGTCGAGCCCTGGACGCTGGAGTGCTGGCGCGGCCACTGGTATCTGGCCGGCTGGGACCGGGACCGCGGCGCCGAGCGTGTCTTCCGGCTCTCCCGGATCACCGGCCGGGTCCGCTCCCGCAACGGCGTGTTCACCGCGCCCGTGCCCGATGTGGTGACGGTACGGGAGACCGTGGAGACCTGGGCGGGGGAGACCGCGACCCGCTCCGCGCTGATCAAGCTGCGCTCCGGCTGCGGCTATCCGCTGCGCTCCCGGGCGCTGTCGTCCAGGGAGCTGGGGAACGGCTGGGACGAGCTGGAGATCCCGTACGGGCACGGACTGGACGCCTGGCTGGTGGAGTTCGGCCCGGATGTGGTCGTACTGGAACCCGCCGATCTGCGGGCCGATGTGGTCGAGCGGCTGCGCGCCGTGGCCAAGGGCTGAGGGGACTCGACACCATGGCAGCCAACGCCATCGACCAGACCCGGCGGATGCTCTCGCTGGTGACCTATCTGCGGGAGCGCCCCGGCGCCCATGTCAGCGATGTGGCCCGCGCGTTCGGGATCAGCGAGGACGAGCTGATCTCCGACCTCGATGTCCTGCCCATGTGCGGGACCAGCTTCCGCGGCGGCGATCTGCTCGACATCGACACCGACGGCGACCGGATCTGGTGGCACAACCCGGACGATGTCGCCGAGCCGCTGCGGCTCGCCGCCGACGAGGCGACGGCCCTGCTGGTCGCGGCCCGTGCCGTCACCACCCTGCCGGGGCTGCGGGAGGGCGACCGCCAGGCGCTGCTGCGCGCCACCGCCAAGCTGGAGGCCGCGGCCGGGGAGGTGGCGGGGGCCAGCTCGCGGCTCTCGGTGACCTTCGAGTCCGAGGGCGGGGTGTTCGCCGAGGTCGACCGGGCCATCTCCGAGCGCCGCAGGCTGTGGCTGCGCTACTACTCTCCGGCGCGCGACGAGCTGACGGAGCGCGAGGTCGACCCGATCCGGCTGTTCGCCGTGGGCCACACCTATATGGAGGCCTGGTGCCGGCTCTCCGAGGCGCGGCGCACGTTCCGGCTCGACCGGGTCGCCGAGATCAAGCTGCTGGACGCCCCGGCCGCGCCGCCGGAGCTGGAGCTGAGGGATCTGTCGGAGGGGCTGGTGCAGCCGTCGGCGGACGATCCCGAGGTGGTGGTCGAGGTCGGGCCCGGCGGCCGGTGGGTCGCGGAGTACTACCCGCACGACAGCGCGGTGGAGCTCCCCGACGGCGGACTGCGGATCACACTGCGGACCCCCGCGCCCGCCTCGCTGCGGCGGCTCGCGCTGCGGCTCGGCGGTGACGGACGGATCGTGTCCCCGCCGGACCTCGCGGAGAGCGCGCGGCTGGCGGCGGGTGAGGCGCTCGCGGCCTACGACGGCCGAGAGTGAACGGGAACGGACAGGAAAGAAGGAGAACCGGGGAATATGTCGGCCATGTCTGAAGTGTCGGAAATCTCGGCGGTGCTCCCCGTTCTCTTCAAGGCGGCCTGTCCGGAGTGCCGGGCCCGCTTCGAACTGTCGGCGGGCGCGCTCCGGCTGGCCATCGGGGCCACGCGGAAGACCACCTTCTACTCCTTCACCTGTCCGGAGTGCGACACCCTGGTGCGCAAGCCCGCCGGGGAACGCATCGTCGAACTGCTCACCGGCGGCGGGGTGCGGACGCTGCGGCTCGCCACCTCGTAGCCCGTGCGGCGCCCGGCGGTCCCCGCCCTTGTGCCCGGTCCCGCGTGCCCGGTCCTTCGTGTCCGCCCCGCGTGCCCGGCACGGCCGCCTTCTTCCTCCGTCCATGAGTTCCCTGTACACCATGCCCTTCTCGAGAACGGTCTAGGCTCCGCTCATGTTCTGGCCCATGCTCGCCATCGCCCTGGGTTTCTGCGGGATCGCCGTGCTCGGCGTCCTGGCGGTCCGGGTCTTCGTCGAGGCCCAGCGGCTCGGCCGGCAGGTCGCCGCGACCACCGAGCGGATCAACCGGGCCACGGAGGACCTGGAGCGCGCCGCCACCCGGCTCGCCTCGACCGGGGACGCGCTGCGGTAGCCGGGCGCCCCGTGCCCTCCGGCGCGGGCGGGGCGGACGGTACGCTGATGATCGCGCCCCTCCGAGGGGGACGGACGCGGCCGGACCGTGAGGTACGGGTCGCGTTCGGGAGTAAGCACGGCAGTCGGGAGTATGCACAGGCATTGCCCCGCGTTTACCCCTGCGGGTTACGATCGCTCCGAGTACTAAGGCCGGACACCGGTTCGGTTGTACGGGCAGCGCCCGTCCCAGCCGCCTCAGCGAGAAGGAAGTCGTACATGATCGGCAATCTGAAGCCCCTCGAGATCGTTCTGATCATCGCTGTCATCCTGCTGCTGTTCGGTGCCAAGAAGCTTCCCGACATGGCGCGTTCGCTCGGCAAGTCGGCCCGCATCCTCAAGAGCGAGGCCAAGGCCATGAAGAAGGACGACGAGACCGCGGCGCCGGCGGCCGAGCAGCCGGCCGACCCCACGGCCCAGCAGGCCGCTCCGAGGACGATCCAGGCCGCGCCCGGGGATGTCACCAGCTCCCGTCCGGTCACCGAGCCGAACCGCACCGCCCAGAGCTGACGCGCCCCGCTGACGGCTGCCGCTACGAGACGAGGGACGCGGGTTGCTCAAGTCTGCCCGGAAGCAGGAGAAAAAGCAGGAGAAAGACGTCGAGGGGCGCATGCCCCTCGCCGAGCACCTGCGTGAACTGCGAAACCGCCTGCTCAAGTCCGTCCTGGCGATCCTGGTCATCACGGTTGTCGCCGCGTTCTACTACAAGGACCTCATCGAGTTCATGATGAAGCCGATCCTCGACTCGGTGGGCTGTGTGGACGGCGCACTGAAGCAGAGGAACGGCGAGGCGTGCGCGGACATGACCGTCAACGGTCTGATCTCGCCCTTCTCCATCGCGCTGAAGGTCTCCCTCGTGTCCGGCGTCGTGCTGTCCACGCCGGTCTGGCTGTACCAGCTCTGGGGCTTCCTGGCGCCCGGTCTGCACAGCCACGAGAAGAAGTACGCGCTGTCGTTCGTGGGAATCGGCGTCCCGCTCTTCCTCAGCGGTGCCGTCCTCGCCTACAAGATCCTGCCCCAGACCGCCACGATCCTGCTCGACTTCACCCCGGACAACGCGCGGAACCTGCTGCCGCTCGACGAGTATCTCGATCTCGTGGTCCGTATGGTGATCGTCTTCGGTCTGGCCTTCGAACTGCCGCTGCTGCTCGTCCTGCTGAACTTCACCGGAGTGCTCACGGCGAAGCGGCTCGCCTCGTGGTGGCGTCTGATGGTGCTGGGCATCACGCTCTTCGCCGCGTTCGCGACGCCGACCGGTGACCCGCTCACCATGCTGTCGCTGGCCGCCCCCATCGTGGTGCTCTACTTCCTGGCGCTGGGTGTCTGCTTCCTCAACGACCGGCGGCGCAGGCGCAACAACCCCGACGCGGACCTCGACGACGACGAGGCCTCCGATCTCGATCTGACCCCCGAGTCCGTCGGGGCGATCGAACCCGTCTCCCCGCCGGGCTCGCTGCCCGGACAGTCCGACGGCGGCGGCCGTACGAAGCGGCTGAACGGTTACGACGACATCACCTGATCTTGTAGGGTCCGCCGGGTGGCCAGCGAGATCACCCTGTTCGTCAATCCCACCGCGGGGCGCGGCCGGGGCGCGCGAGCCGCGCGACCGGCCGCCGCCGCGCTGCGGGACGCCGGATTCTCCGTCCGTACGGTCCTCGGCTCCGACGCCGCCGACGCGCTCCGCCGGGCCCGCGAGGCGGTCGAACGCGGCACCGGCGCGCTGATCGCGGTGGGCGGGGACGGGCTGGTCTCGCTCGCCCTGCAAGCCGTCGCCGGCACCCCGACCCCGCTCGGAGTCATAGCCGTCGGCACCGGCAACGACTTCGCCCGCGCGCTGGGGCTGCCCCTGCGCGACCCGGCCGCCGCCGGACGGCTGGCCGCGGACGCGCTCAAGAACGGCGGTGTCCGGGCCGTGGATCTGGGGCGGGCCGGCGGGAACTGGTTCGGGACGGTCCTGGCCTCCGGATTCGACTCGCGCGTCAACGACCGGGGGAACCGGATGCGCCTGCCCGCCGGCCGGTTCACCTACGACCTGGCGATGGTGGCGGAGCTGGCCGCCCTCAGGACCGTCCCGTACCGGCTCATCCTCGACGACGGCGTGGAGCGGGAGATCGAGGCGACCCTCGTCGCCGTCGGCAACGGCTCCTCGTACGGCGGGGGCATGCGGATCTGCGCGGGGGCCCGGCTGGACGACGGGCTCCTCGATGTGACCGTCGTCGGGCCCTGCTCCCGTACGACGCTGCTCACGGTCTTCCCGAAGGTCTACCGGGGAACACATCTGGACCATCCCGTGGTCACCCGTCATCGGACGGCCCGGATCACCCTCGCCGCGCCGGGCGTCACCGGCTACGCCGACGGGGAGCCGCTGGGCCCGCTGCCGCTCACCGCCACCTGCGTACCGGGCGCCGTGCGGGTGCTTTCCAAGGACGGATAAAGATCGGCTGACTGTCGGAGGCGGCGGGTAGGCTCGACAGCAAGATGACAGAGGACCTCTCCCCAGCCGAGCGGTACGCCGCTGCCCGGACCCGCGCCGCCGAGCAGGCCACCGCGCTCGCACCCTTCCGCGAGATGTACGACTTCGCGCTCGACCCCTTCCAGATCGAGGCCTGCCAGGCCCTGGAGGCCGGCAAGGGGGTGCTGGTCGCCGCGCCCACCGGCTCGGGCAAGACGATCGTCGGCGAGTTCGCCGTGCACCTGGCCCTGGCCAAGGGCCGCAAGTGTTTCTACACCACGCCCATCAAGGCGCTCTCCAACCAGAAGTACGCCGATCTGGCCAAGCGCTACGGCGCGGACAAGGTCGGCCTGCTGACCGGGGACAACAGCGTCAACTCCGACGCTCCGGTGGTCGTGATGACCACCGAGGTGCTGCGGAACATGCTCTACGCGGGCTCCCAGTCGCTGCTCGGGCTCGGTTATGTGGTGATGGACGAGGTCCACTACCTCTCCGACCGGTTCAGGGGAGCCGTCTGGGAAGAGGTGATCATCCATCTGCCCGAGTCGGTCACGCTCGTCTCGCTCTCGGCGACGGTCTCCAACGCCGAGGAGTTCGGCGACTGGCTGGACACCGTCCGCGGTGACACCGAGGTGATCGTCTCGGAGCACCGGCCCGTGCCGCTCTGGCAGCATGTGCTGGCCGGCCGCCGGATGTACGACCTCTTCGAGGAGGAGACCGACCACGGCGGCCGGGGCGTGGCCAAGCGGGAGGTCAACCCCGATCTCGTCCGGCTGGCCCGGATGGAGAACCAGCGCACGTACAACCCGCGCGAACGCAGACGCGGGAAGATGATCCGCGAGGCCGACCGCGAGCGTGAGCGCAGACAGCGAAGCCGGATCTGGACGCCCGCCAGACCCGAGGTCATCGAGCGGCTCGACACCGAGGGCCTGCTGCCCGCCATCACCTTCATCTTCAGCCGGGCCGGCTGCGAGGCCGCCGTACAGCAGTGCATGTACGCGGGGCTGCGGCTCAACAACGACGAGGCGCGGCGGCGGGTCCGTGAGATCGTCGAGGCGCGCACCGCCTCCATCCCCGGCGAGGATCTCCATGTCCTCGGGTACTACGAGTGGCTGGAGGGCCTGGAGCGGGGCATCGCCGCGCACCACGCCGGGATGCTGCCGACCTTCAAGGAGGTCGTCGAGGAGCTGTTCGTCCGCGGCCTGGTCAAGGCGGTCTTCGCCACCGAGACGCTGGCGCTCGGCATCAACATGCCGGCCAGGTCGGTGGTGCTGGAGAAGCTGGTCAAGTGGAACGGCGAGCAGCACGCCGACATCACCCCCGGCGAGTACACCCAGCTCACCGGACGGGCCGGGCGGCGGGGCATCGACATCGAGGGCCATGCCGTGGTGCTCTGGCAGCGCGGTATGGACCCGGGCGCGCTCGCCGGGCTGGCCGGGACCCGGACCTACCCCCTGCGCTCCAGCTTCCGGCCCTCGTACAACATGGCCGTCAATCTCGTACACCAGTTCGGCCGGCACCGCTCGCGTGAACTGCTGGAGACCTCCTTCGCCCAGTTCCAGGCCGACAAGTCGGTCGTCGGGATCTCCCGCCAGGTGCGGAAGAACGAGGAAGGGCTCGACGGCTACCGCGCGGGGATGACCTGCCATCTCGGGGACTTCGAGGAGTACGCGCGGCTGCGCCGCGACCTCAAGGACCGTGAGACCGATCTGGCCAAGCAGGGCGCGGCACAGCGCAGGGCAGCCGCGGCCTCGTCGCTGGAGAAGCTCAAGCCGGGCGATGTCATCCATGTACCGACCGGGAAGTTCGCGGGGCTCGCGCTGGTGCTCGACCCCGGGCTGCCCGCGGGACGGGCCAACGGACACCGCGGCTTCGAGCACCAGGACGGGCCCCGGCCGCTGGTGCTGACCGCCGAGCGGCAGGTCAAGCGGCTGGCGTCGATGGACTTCCCGGTTCCCGTGGAGCCGCTGGAGCGGATGCGGATCCCCAAGTCCTTCAACGCGCGCTCGCCGCAGTCGCGGCGCGATCTGGCGTCCGCGCTCCGCTCGAAGGCCGGTCATATCGTGCCCGAGCGGCACCGCAAGCAGCGTGCGGCAGCCGCCGACGACCGGGAGATCGCCCGGCTGCGCGCGGAGCTGCGCGCCCATCCCTGCCACGGCTGCGACGAGCGCGAGGACCATGCCCGCTGGGCCGAGCGCTACCACCGGCTCCAGCGGGACACCCGTCAACTGGAGCGCAGGATCGAGGGGCGGACGAACACCATCGCCCGCACGTTCGACCGGATTGTCGCGCTCCTCACCGAGCTGGACTATCTGCGCGGCGACGAGGTGACCGAGCACGGCCAGCGGCTGGCCCGGCTCTACGGCGAGCTGGACCTGCTGGCCAGTGAGTGTCTGCGCGACCGCGTCTGGGAAGGGCTCTCGCCGGCCGAGCTGGCCGCCTGTGTCTCCGCGCTGGTGTACGAGGCCCGGCAGTCCGACGACGCCGTGGCGCCGAAGCTGCCGTCCGGCGACGCGAAGGCCGCGCTCGGCGAGATGATCCGTATCTGGGGCAGGCTCGACGCCCTGGAGGAGGATTTCAAGATCAACCAGGCGGAGGGCGTCGGCCAGCGCGAGCCGGATCTCGGCTTCGCCTGGGCGGTCCATATGTGGGCCTCGGGCAAGGGGCTCGACGAGGTGCTGCGCGAGGCGGAGATGCCGGCCGGTGACTTCGTGCGCTGGTGCAAGCAGGTGATCGATGTGCTCGGCCAGATCGCGGCGGCGGCGCCGCGGGAGAACAGCACGGTCGCGAAGAACGCGCGCAAGGCGGTCGACGCGGTGCTGCGGGGAGTGGTGGCGTACAGCTCGGTCGGCTAGACCCTGTCCGGTCGGTCTTCCTCGGCCCTGTCCGAGCGGTCTTCCTGGGCCCTGTCCGAGCGGGCAGGGCCCAGGGCGCGCCGTGAAAGGAGCGCCCCCCGTGGTGGCCGGTGGCCGCACGCGCCGCTCACGGTCCGGAGCCCGAGCGCGGCCGCGGGGTCATATGCCGCGGGGTCACATCGTCGGCATCAGCACGGTGTCGACGATGTAGACGGTGGCGTTGGCGGTCGGGACGTTGCCGCAGACCACCTTCGCGCTGTCGTTGACCGTGTACGACTCGCCCGAGCCCTTCGTGGTCAGCGTGGACTTCTCCAGGGTCGGATAGGTGCCGTTCGCGAGCTGTCCGGGTGTCAGCTTCTCGCCCACCACGTGGTAGGTGAGGATCTTGGTCAGTGTGGCCTTGTCGGCGAGGACCTTGTCCAGATCGGCCTTCGGGATCTTGGCGAAGGCGTCGTTGGTCGGCGCGAAGACCGTGATGTCCTGGGCGTTGTTGAGCGTGTCCACCAGACCGGCCTGCTTCACCGCGGTGACCAGCGTGGAGAGGGCGGGGTTGTTCGACGCGGCCGTGGCGACCGGGTCCTTCGACATACCGTCGAAGCTCCCCGCGCCGTCCTTGGGCACTGACGCGCAGGCCGTACCGAACGGCTGGTCGGCCGGGCCGGCCGCGTCGTCCGCCGTGCCCCGCGACTCCTCCGGCGCGACCGAGGACGCGGAGTCCCTCGTGTCCTTGCTCCCGTCGTCGGAGGAACAGGCGCTCAGGGCCAGCGGCAGGACCGCGGCGGCGGCGACGGCGAGAGCGGCCCGGCGGAAACGAGTGGTGATCATGAGATGACTCCTTGGGAGAGCGCGCGGTATGTCCGTGCGCGGGAAGAGGGTCGGTAAGGGACCCGTGGAGGGGCTGATGAACGGGGGCGGGGGGCGGCGCGGGGCCGCGGAAGCCGGCGGGGTACGGGGTCAGACCACGGCGACCACCACCGAGTGCCGGCCCGTGGCGCCGTCGGGCACCGTCCCGGCGCGCCGCTCCGTCTGCGTGTCGCCGTCGCGGTCGGTGGCGCGGACCTCCAGCGTGTGACTGCCGCTGGTGGCGGGCCACTCCCACACCCACTGGCGCCAGGTGTCCCTGGTGTCCTCCGCCGCCAGCCGGGCGGTGTGCCACTCCCCGCCGTCGACCCGGACCTCCACCCGGGCGATCCCCCGGCGCTGGGCCCAGGCGACCCCGGCGACCGGGACCGTTCCGGCCCTGGGGCTCGCGAACGGCCGGGGGGTGTCGATCCGCGACTGGGTCTTGACGGGGGCCGTCGGGGACCAGGACCGCCTGACCCAGTACGCGTCGTAGTCGGCGAACGTGGTCAGTTCGAGGTCCTGGAGCCATTTGCAGGCCGAGACATAGCCGTACAGCCCCGGTATCAGCATCCGGACCGGGAAGCCGTGGTCGAAGGGCAGCGGTTCGCCGTTCATCCCCACCGCCAGCAGCGCGTCCCGGCCGTCCATGACCGTCTCGACCGGTGAGCCGATGGTCATACCGTCCACCGAGCGGGCCACGAGCTGATCGGCGGGCCCGCCCTCGGAGGGAGGCGTGACCCCGGCCTCGCGCAGCAGATCGGCCAGCCGTACCCCGGTCCAGCGGGCATTGCCCACATAGCGTCCGCCGACCTCGTTGGAGACACAGGTCAGGGTGATGTCCCGTTCGATCAGCTCGCGGCGCAGCAGATCACGGAAGCCGACCGTCAGCGGCCGGGTGACGCCCCTGCCATGGATGCTCAGCCGCCAGCGAGTGGCGTCGATCCGGGGCACCACCAGCGCGGTGTCCACCCGGTAGAAGTCCTTGACGGGCGTGGTGAACGGACTCAGCCCGGGGATCCGCGGCCCCGCCCCGGCCGGCACCGGACGCGCCGGTGAGGCCGGCGCGGGCAGCACGGTGTTCTCGCGTGAGGCGACGGCGCCGGCCGCTCCCGACACACCGAGCAGGCGTCCGAGCGCGCCCGCTCCGGCCGACGCCGCCGCCGCTCCTGACGCGGCTATCACGAAGCCGCGCCGGTCGAGGGGTCCGTCCGTCCCGCCCGCCGCACGGGACGGACGGAGTGTGAGCCTGCCGGCCAGCAGATACAGCACTCCGCAGGCCACCAGGGCGCCGAGGGCGGACGGCAGGGCGTCGAGCGTGCCGCCGCCCGGCCGCCCCACCGCCGCCACCGCTCCGACGGCGCCGAAGACCAGAACCGCCGCGGAACCCGCCCGCCGGTGGCGTGACGCGGCCACTCCGACCGCCAGGGCGAACACTGCCAGCACGGCCAGGATGCCGAGCTGGAGCACCAGCTTGTCGTCGGTCCCGAAGTTCCGTACCGCGAAGTCCTTCAGCCACGGCGGGGTGCGGTCGATGAACGCCCCGCCCACCGCCGTGACCGGACTCGCCTCGGGCCGTACGGCCGCCGCGGTCAACTCCGCCACGGCCAGCGCCGAGAGCCCGGCGATCAGCCCGCTCAGCGCGCCCAGACCGGCGCGCAGCCGGCGTGCCGCCGGACGAGGGCTCTCACCCTCCGGCTCGGGAACTTTCTGATCCTTGCTCACACCGGCCATTCGGTACGGGAAGCAAGGCGGATTGGTCGCGCACCCGAAGGAATGACGATGCGTGTCAGAGGAAGAAAGAGCGCACCGCCGACCAATCCCCGCCCGGCACGGCCTCGAATGCTCACTGAGGGGCTTGCCCCGGCACAGGAGAGGACGGAACGGGATGAGTGACGCACGCCGGCGTACGGCCGTGGTGGGGAGCGGAGTCGCGGGGCTGACCGCCGCGTACGTACTGGGGCGCTCGCACGAGGTCGTGCTGTACGAGGCCGCCGAGCGGCTCGGCGGGCACGCCCACACCCATGACATACCGTCGGCCGACGGCCGGATCCACCGCGTCGACTCCGGATTCATCGTGCACAACGAGCGGACCTATCCGTATCTGCTGCGGCTCTTCGTGGAACTCGGGGTCACCACCCAGGAGTCGGAGATGAGCCTCTCCGTGCGCTGCGACGGCTGCGGACTCGAATACGCGGGAGCGCGCGGGCCGTCGGGTCTCCTCGCCCGGCCGGGCAACGCGCTGCGCCCCCGGTATCTGCGGATGCTCACCGAGGTCCCGGCCTTCCACCGCCGGGCCCGCCGGCTGCTGGAGTCACCGCCCGCCGGTTCCGCGCCGGACGTGAGCCTGCCCGTCGGCACCCAACGGGACCCGACACTGGGGGAGTTCCTCGCCGAGGGCGGCTTCTCGCCGTATTTCACCTCGCACTTCATGACGCCGCTCGTCTCGGCCGTCTGGTCCTGCGACGCGCGGACGGCGCTGAGCCATCCGGCCCGGCACCTCTTCCGTTTCCTGGCCCACCACGGTCTGCTGTCGATCGGCGGGTCCCCCGTCTGGCGGACCGTCAGCGGCGGTTCCCGCGCCTATGTCGAACGGATCGCCAAGCTTCTCGGCGCCGTGCACACCTCCACCCCGGTGCGCGCGGTGCGCCGCCACCCGGCCGGCGCCGAGATCGTCGCCGACGACGGCACCGTCCGGTCGTACGACTCGGTGGTCATCGCCGTCCATCCCGACCAGGCGCTGCGGCTCCTCGCCGACGCCACCGAGGAGGAGCGCCGGGTCCTCGGCGCGTTCCGGTACTCCCGCAACCCCACCCAACTGCACACCGACACCCGGGTACTGCCACGCGCCGCGGCCGCCCGCGCGTCCTGGAACCTGCTGATGCCCTCCTGCGACGCGGACGCCGGCGCCGTACGGATCAGCTACGACATGAACCGGCTCCAGCGGCTCGACGCCCCCGAGACCTATGTGGTCACACTGAACGGCGCCGACCGGGTCGACCCGCGCCGGGTCCTGGCCGAGATGGTGTACGAACATCCCCTGTACACCCCGGAGTCCGTCGCCGCGCAGCGGCTGCTGCCCTCGCTGAACACCCCCGTCACCGCCTACGCGGGGGCGTACCACGGATGGGGCTTCCACGAGGACGGCTGCCGCTCCGGTGTCGAGGCCGCCTACGCCCTGGGGGTGACCTGGTGAGCCCGCCCGCCGCGCGGCACCGTACGGCCCCCACGCTCTACACCTGTCTCGTCAGCCATGTGAGGACCGCGCCCCGCCGCTACGCCCTGCGCCACCGCACCTATATGTGGCTGATCGACCCCGATCTGCCGCCCCGGCTGCCCCGGCCGCTGCGCCCGCTGGCCCGCTTCGACGCCCGCGACCACTTCGGCGGCACCCTGCCCACGATCCGCGCGGGCCTGGAGGCGTTCCTCGCGGCCGAGGGGATCGACGCGACGGGCGGCCGGGTGACGATGCTCGCCCATGCCCGGGTCCTCGGCCATGTCTTCAACCCACTGACCCTCTTCTGGGTGCGCGGGCCCGGCGGCGAACCGCTCTGTGTGGTCGCCGAGGTCCACAACACCTATGGCGAACGGCACTGTTATCTGCTGCGGCCCGACAGGGGCGGCCGGGCCACGGTGGACAAGGCTTTCCATGTCTCGCCGTTCTTCCCGGTCGACGGCGGCTACACCATGCGGCTGCCGGAACCGGACGGACGGCTCGCCCTGACGATCCATCTGGAACGGCCCGGGGGACGCCCGTTCACCGCGACCGTACGGGGCGAGCGCCGCCCCGCCACCACCGCCCATCTGCTGCGTACCGTGCTGCGCCACCCCTGGTCCACCGCGGCCGTCTCCGCCGCGATCCGGCTGCACGGTGTCCGCCTGTTCCTGCGCGGGCTGCCCGTGCGCACCCGTCCCCGTCACCGGCCCCAGGAGGGTGTCAAGTGAGCGTGTCCATGTCCCCGTCGCCGTCCTCCGCGGCCTCCCCGTCCTCCCTGCCCTACCCGTCCTCCCCGGCCGCCGGGTCGGCCGGGTCGGCCGGGTCGGCCGGGTCGGCCGGGTCGGCCGGGTCGTTGGAGTCCGCCGGGGCCGCCGGGTCCGCTGCGGCTGTCCCGTCTCCTGGCGCCGTCGACGCGCGGCGCTGGCCCGATGTGGCACATCAGCCGCGTACCTCCTGGCTCCGTACGGCCGTGGCCGAGCGGATCGTCCGGCACGCGCTCGCCGGTCTTCGCCTCCGGGCCCGGCTCGCCGGCGGGGAGACGCTCGGCCTCGGCGGCCCGCTGCTGGAGGTACGGGATCCGAAGGCGTTCTTCCGCCGGATCGGCGCCGACGGGCTGATCGGCTTCGGGGAGTCGTACATGGCCGGTGAGTGGGACGCCGCCGATCCGGTCGGTGTCCTGACCGCGCTGGCCGAACGGGCCGCCGATCTCGTGCCCCGGCCGCTCCAGCGGCTGCGCGGGGTCTGGGCGCCGGAGCGGCCCGCCGCCCAGCGCAACACCCCCGAGGGCTCCCGCGACAACATCAGCCGTCACTACGACCTCTCGAACGACCTCTTCGCGCTGTTCCTCGACGAGACCCTCTCGTACTCCTCGGCGCTCTTCCGCGGCTTCCCGGCCGAGTGGCCGCTGCTGGCCGCCGCCCAGCACCGCAAGATCGACCGGCTGCTCGACCGGGCGCGGGTCGGCCCCGGGACCCGGCTGCTGGAGATCGGCACCGGCTGGGGCGAACTGGCCGTCCGCGCGGCGGCGCGCGGCGCGGACGTCAGGACCGTGACGCTCTCCCGGGAACAGCGTGACCTGGCGCGCGAGCGCGTCCGCGCCGCGGGGTACACGGACCGGGTCAGCGTCGAACTGTGCGACTACCGGGCCGTGGAGGGCACCTTCGACGCCGTCATCAGCGTCGAGATGATCGAGGCGGTCGGCGCCGAGTTCTGGCCGGAGTACTTCATGACGCTGGACCGTCTCCTCGCGCCCGGCGGCCGGATCGCCCTCCAGGCGATCACCATGCCCGACGACCGGATGCTCGCCGCCAAGGACACCTTCACCTGGATCCAGAAGTACATCTTCCCCGGCGGCCTGCTGCCCTCGGCCGAGGCCATCGAGCGGACCGTCGCGGAACACACCACCCTGCGGACGGAGGGCCGGGACAGCTTCGGACCGCACTACGCCGAGACGCTCCGCCTGTGGCGCGAACGCTTCACGGGGCAGGCCCCGCGCGTGGAGGACCTCGGCTTCGACGCGACCTTCCGGCGGATGTGGACCTTCTATCTGGCCTACTCCGAGGCGGGGTTCCGCTCCGGCTACCTCGATGTGCGGCAGCTCGTCCTCGCCAAGCAGGAAGCCAAGCAGGAAGCCAAGCGGGAAGGCGGGACCGCCCGATGACGGATCCGAGGAAGCGCCCCGGGCGGCGCACCGGCGCCGCCCAGCGGCTCCACCCGCTCGTCGAACAGCTTCTCGGCGGCCCGCTGCCCCTGCGGCTGCGGACCTGGGACGGCAGTACGGCCGGACCCGAGGACGCCCCCGTCGTCGTGCTCCGCTCCCGCCGAGCCCTGCGCCGGCTCGTCCGGCAGCCCGACGAACTCGGCCTCGCCCAGGCGTACATCACCGGTGAACTCGACGTCGAGGGCGATCTCGCCCAGGGGCTGCGCACCGTCTGGAGCGCCGTACGCGAACGCGGACTGCGCCCGCCCGAGCTGACCCGCGGCGACCGGGCGAGGGCGGTGGGCGTCGCGCTGCGCCTGGGAGCCCTCGGACCGCGTCCGCCCGTACCGGCCTCCCAGGCCCTGCTGACCGGCTCGCCGCACAGCAGGGCCCGTGACCGGGCCGCGATCAGCCATCACTACGACCTCTCCAACGACTTCTACGCCCTGCTGCTGGACGAGACCATGGCGTACTCCTGCGGTTACTGGACGAGCGAGGACCCGGGGTACGGACCCGCCGACGCCCAGCGCGACAAGCTGGAGCTGATCTGCCGCAAGCTCGAACTGCGCCCGGGGGCACGGCTGCTGGACATCGGCTGCGGCTGGGGCGCGCTCGCCGTCCACGCCGCCCAGGAGTTCAAGACCCAGGTCACCGCGGTCACACTGGCCCGGGAACAGGCCGAGTACGTCAGGGCGCGGGTGGCCGAGCGCGGACTGACGGAACTGGTCGACGTACGGCTGTCCGACTACCGCGACATCGAGGGCGGCGCCTACGACGCCGTCTCCACCGTCGAGATGGGCGAACACGTCGGCGACGCCGCATACCCGGGATTCGCCGCCACCCTGTACCGGATGCTCCGGCCGGCGGGCCGGGTGCTGGTGCAGCAGATGTCGCGGGGGACCACCGCCCCCGGCGGCGGCGCCTTCATCGAGTCCTACATCGCCCCCGACATGCATATGCGTCCGCTCGGTGACACCGTCTCGTTGCTGGAGCGCGCGGGCCTGGAAGTGCGGGCCGTCGAGGCGATGCGGGAGCACTACACCCGTACGATCGGCGCCTGGCACCGCACCCTGGAGGACCGCTGGGCGGAGTTCACCGCGCTGGTCGGTGAGGAGAGGGCGCGGGTCTGGCGGCTCTATCTGGCCGGCGGGGCACTGGCCTTCGAGGAGGGCAGGATGGGCGTCGACCAGATCCTCGCCGTACGGCCGACGGAGCGGGGAGCCAGCGGGATGCCCGGCACGCCCCGGGAGTGGTACGCGCCGGGCGGCGTCCGGTGACCGGCTATCCCTGGGCCGCGTTCGGGCAGGGCGTCGGGACCGCGGCGGCCACTGCCCTCGCGGTCATGCTCGTCACCTTCGCGATCGCCGTCGTCAGGGGCCCGCACCGGATCGTCGACATCGCGTGGGGCCTCGGCTTCACGGCGGTCGCCCTCGTTTCGTACGGCGTCTCGGCGGGCGAGGGGGACGGGGGACGGCGGCTGCTGGTCACCGTTCTGACCGCCGTGTGGGGGCTGCGGCTGGCGGCGCACATCGGCGCCCGGGGGCGCGGCCACGGTGAGGACCCGCGCTACGAGGCGATGCTCGCCAGGGCGCCGGGCCACCGGAATCTCTACGCGCTGCGCCGGGTGTATCTGCTCCAGGGGGCGCTGGTGCTGCTGGTCTCGCTGCCCGTTCAGGCCGCGCAGTACCTCCCCGGCCCACTCGGGCCGGTCGCGTACGCGGGCTGCGCCCTCTGGGCGGCCGGGCTGTTCTTCGAGACGGTGGGGGACGCCCAGCTCGCCCGGTTCCGGGCGGATCCCGCCAACCGGGGGCGGATCATGGACCGCGGTCTGTGGAGCTGGACCAGACACCCCAACTACTTCGGTGACTTCTGTGTCTGGTGGGGGCTGTTCCTGATGGTCTGTGACGCGCCCGTGGTGGCCGCGGCGACCGTGGTGAGCCCGCTGGTGATGAGCTTTCTGCTGATCAACGGCAGCGGGAAGCGCCTGCTGGAACGGCATATGGCGGACCGTCCCGGCTTCGCCGCGTACACCGCCCGTACCAGTGGTTTCTTCCCGCTGCCACCCAGCTTCCCGCTGCCACACAGGAAGCGTCCTCGGGCTCGCTGATCCGGGAGTCGTGCCGGAGGCGGGGCCGGGGCCGGGCCGGGGCCGGGCCGCAGGCGGTCAGCCGCGCGCGGAGCCCGGTTCGCGGGCCCGCGCGAACCGGTCCCGGCCCTCCGCCAGATCCACGACCGGGGCCGGATAGTCCAGCCGGGCCCGGTCGGCGCCCGTGAGCCTCCAGGGTTCATGGACGCTGGAACCGGCCAGCCCCGCCAGCTCGGGGATCCAGCGCCGTACATACGCGCCGCGCGGATCGAACCGTCTGGCCTGGACGAGCGGATTGAGTACCCGGTTGGGCCGGGTGTCCGTGCCGGTGCCCGCCACCCACTGCCAGTTGAGCTGGTTGTCGGCGATGTCGCCGTCCGCCAGCAGCTCCAGGAAGTGGCGCGCGCCGGTCCGCCAGTCCACATAGAGGGTCTTGGTGAGAAAGCTCGCCGCCAGCAGCCGCCCCCGGTTGTGCATCCAGCCCTCGTGCAGAAGCTGGCGCATGGCCGCGTCCACGACCGGATAACCCGTGCGGCCCTCCCGCCAGGCCGCGGTCTCCTCCTCGTCCGTACGCCAGCGGTCGCCGCGCGTACGGTAGTCCGACCACGAGGACTCCGGCCGGGCCGCGAGCACCTGATGGTGGAAGTCCCGCCAGGCGAGCTGGCGTACGAAGGCCTCGGCGCCGGGCCCGGGGACCCGCTCGGCCCGCCGCACCAGCTCCACCGGGGAGAGACAGCCGAAGTGGAGATACGGCGAGAGCCGGGAGGTCGCGTCGCCCGCGAGATCGTCGTGCCGGTCCGCGTACGACCCGATCCCGCCGGCGAGCCAGGAGGTGAGCCGTTCGCGCGCCACCTTCTCGCCGCCCCGCGCCAGGCCGGGTGAGACTCCCCCGACCGCGGCGCGCTCCGGCAGCGGCTCCCCGTCGATCCGCGGGACCCGCACCGCGCGGGGAGCGGCCGCCGTCGCCCGCCGCCCCGTCTCCTCCCAGCGGCGGAAGTACGGGGTGAAGACCGAGAAGTGGTCCTTGCCCAAGGGGGTGATACGGCCCGGCGGTACGGCGGTGACCACCGCGTCGTGCGCGGTCAGCGAGGCTCCCGCCGACTCCAGCTCCGTACGGAGCCGGTCCTCCCGGCGCCCGGCGTACCTGCTGGCCCCCGCCGCGACATGGACCTCCCGCGCGCCGCTCTCCCGCACCACCCGGCAGACCTCGTCCACGACATCACCCGAACGGATCACCAGACGGCCCCCGCGCTCACGCAGCGAAGCGTCCAGGGAGGCCAGACAGTCGGCCAGGAAGGCGCGGCGGTTGGGGGCGTCGAACCCCGCAGCCGCGATCCCCGTGTCACGGACGAACAGCGGCACCACCTCGTCGGCGCCGTCCACGGCCGCGCGCAGCACCGGCTGGTCGTGGACCCGTAGGTCGGAGGTGAAGAGCACCACCGCAACACTCATCTGTCGTGTCCTTACGCGGTCTGGGTGTGTTCCTGCGCGGTCCGGGGTTCCTACGCGGTCGGGAAGTCCATCAGGGCCAGGGGCTCGGACGTCGGCCGTGGCGAGCCGCCGGCCGGTTCCACCGTGATGCCCATGCCCGAGGCCGCGCCCAGGGGGCCGGCCATCAGCACGGTGTCCGAGCCGGCCGAGGGATCCATCAGGCCCGCGGGGCGCATCGTTCCCCCGTCGTCGTACCAGAGCTGATAGACCTTGCCGGCCGGCGGTTTCGGCAGGCCGGACGCGATGAACGCCGCCCTGTCCCGGCCCCGGGAGACGACCACCGTGCCGGTCGCGCCGTCCGCCAGCCGGCCGGTGGCGACCTCGGCGTCCGGCGCGGCCAGCACCGTCGCCAGACCCTCGGCCTGCCGGTGCGCGTCCTGCGCCTGCCGGAGGGCGTCCCGTGCCTCCTGGTGCTGCCAGACCGCGATCCCGCCGAACGCGGCGGCCGCGGCCAGACAGGCCGCCAGCGCGAACCGGGAGAGCGCGCGCCCCCGCGCCACGCCTCCGCCCGGACGGGGCAGCGGGACGACCCTGGGCGGGTCCTGACGCTCGGTGGTGATCCGCCGGAGCACCTGCTCCCTGAGAGCGGGCGGCGGCGTCACGGACACGGCCCGCCCCAGCCGGGCGGCGGTGGCGGCCAGTTCCCGTACCTCCTGGGCGCAGGCCGGGCACACCGCGAGATGGCGCTCGAACTCGGCGCGCTCCCCGGGGTCGAGGGCGTGCAGAGCGTACGCGCCGGTCAGTGTGTGCAGTTCGGCGGAGATCATGCCTGTACCCCCAGGCAGTCGCGGAGCCTGATGAGACCGTCACGCAGCCGGGTCTTGACCGTACCCAGCGGGACCGAGAGCAGCTCGGCCACTTCCCGGTAGGCCAGGCCCTGGTAGTACGCGAGGGTGACGGACTGGTGCTGGAGTTCGGTCAGCGTCCGCAGACAGCGGCGTACCTGCTCCCGTTCGAGGCTCGCCTCCACCTCCTCGGTGACCTCGTCGAAGGCCGGGGTCCGCTCCAGCAGCGCGGCCCGGTGCTCCCGGTCGCTGGACGCCTGCGCCGAGCGCACCCGGTCCACCGCCCGCCGGTGGGCGAGGGTGAGCACCCAGGTCATGACGCTGCCGCGGGCGCTCTCGTAACGGGCGGCGGAACGCCAGACCTCCAGCAGCACTTCCTGGGCCACCTCCTCCGACTGGGCCGGATCGCGCAGCACGGAGCGGACCAGGCCCAGGACGGGGCCGCAGACCCGGTCGTACACCCGGGCGAAGGCGTCCTGGTCGCCCCTGGCCACCCGGCCCAGCAGCTCCTGAAGGTCGGGCCCCGCCGGAACGGGTCCGCCGATGTGCACGGCTTCTTTCACGCGGCTTTCCTCCAACACGTCCGGATCTACCTCAGCACGTATTCGGAGCCGCCGCCCCGCCGGACTGGTGCCGGACGCGGGAGAACTGGTGTCCTGGAGGAGGTGTGCTGAGAGGTGTGCTGGAGGAGATACGGAACCGGCGCCCGCGCGTTCGGCCGGGCGGCGGCGGCCCCGCCGCGCGGACCGCGGCGGGACCGGATCGGCCGGCTCCCCGGCCCGGCCGCCGTGCGCGTGGGGCCCGTGCGCGTGCCGCCCGTGCGCGGGGGAGTGGCATCAGCGGTACCGGCGCGTGAGCGGCGCGGCCGTGAGGGGCCATCAGCGGTACCGGAGGGGAGAGGCCCTAGCGCTGCTCCTGCTCCCGCTCCACCTGCTCGTTCCACTCGCGCTTGACGGCGCGCCAGGCCTCGTCGGTCTGGCCCAGGCGCCAGTACCCCGAGACCGACAGCCGCTCGCGCGGGACGTTCCGCTCCAGCCGCAGATGGTGGCGGAGCTCCTTCACGAACCCCGCCTCGCCGTGCACGAAGGCGTGGACCTCACCCGCGGGGAAGTCCAGTCCGCGCACGGCGGCCACCAGGGCCTCACCGACCGGCCGGTCCCCCCGGTGCAGCCAGGTGATCCCGGTGCCGTCCGGTGTCGTGATCTTCTGCTCCTCCTCGGGGCCAGGGATCTCCACGAAGGCGTGGACCGGCGCACCGGCCGGCATCCGCTCCAGCGACGCGGCGATCGCGGGCAGGGCGCTCTCGTCCCCCACCAGCAGATGCCAGTCCGCCGCCGGGTCCGGTGCGTAGAGGCCGCCGGGGCCGAAGAACCGTACGGTCTCGCCGGGCCGCGCCCGCGCCGCCCAGGGTCCGGCCAGACCCTCGTCGCCGTGCACCACGAAGTCGACGGTCAGCTCCAGGGCGGCCGGGTCCCAGGCGCGCACCGTGTACGTACGGGTGGTGGGCCACTGGTCACGGGGGAACTCCGCGCGGATCCGCTCCATGTCGAACGGTTCGGGATAGGTCACGCCCTCCGCGGCGAACAGCAGCTTGATGTAGTGATCGGTGAACTCACCGGCCTCCAGCGCGGCCAGCCCCTCCCCGCCCAGGACGACACGCACCATGTGCGGAGTGAGCCATTCGGTGCGCACGACCTCTGCCTCACGGGCCTTCGGTGCCTTGCGGGCCGGCTGTTCTGCCACGGCGGTCTCCCCAGACTCTTGTGCTGCTTAGGCTTACCTAAGCTAACACCCCGGGAGGCTCAGCGCCCCAGTGTGACCAGAAGCCTCTGGAGCGCACCGCCGAGCCCCCACCGGGCGGCGAGCGCCTCGACCAGGGCCGGATCGCGCGGCGCGGAGGGCAGGGCGGGGTCGAACTCCGGCAGCGGTACGTCCCCGGCGACCCGGACCACGGTGGGCGCGACCGCCACATAGTCCCGGGCCCCGTCGAGCCGTTTGCGCTGCGACGGGGTGAGCTTCGCGCGCGGATCGTCCACCGCCGCCATGATCCCGGCCAGATCGCCGAAGGCGTCCAGCAGTTTGGCCGCGGTCTTCTCACCGATGCCCGGCACCCCGGGCAGCCCGTCGCTCGGGTCGCCGCGCAGCAGCGCAAGATCGACATATCCGGGTCCGTCGACCCCGTACTTCTCGCGCAGCACGGCCTCGTCCGTGAGCTGGAGCGTGCCCACCCCCTTCAGGGGATAGAGCACCCGCACCCCCCGGGCGTCGTCGACGAGCTGATAGAGATCGCGGTCGCCGGTGACGATGTCCACCGGGCCCGTCGCCCGGCCGGCGAGCGTGCCGATCACATCGTCCGCCTCGTACCCCGCGACACCGACCCGGGCGATACCGAGCGCGTCGAGCACCGCCTCGATGATCGGGACCTGGGGCGCGAGGGTGTCCGGGATCTCCTCCGCGTCCGCCCCCTCCGCCCGCTCCTCGGCCACCCGGTGGGCCTTGTACGACGGGATCAGATCCACCCGCCACTGGGGCCGCCAGTCCGCGTCCATGCAGGCCACCAGCTCGTCGGGCCGATGGTCCTGGACCAGGCGCGCGATGAAGTCGAGCAGACCGCGCACCGCGTTGACCGGTGTGCCGTCCGGGGCCCGCACGGAGTCGGGGACCCCGAAATAGGCCCGGAAGTAGAGGGAAGCGGTGTCGAGGAGCATCAGGCGTCGCGTCACAGCCCCGATGATGCCCCAGCCCACTGACAGCGGCCGACGGCGAAGGGCCCGCAGTCGTCACGGACCGTCACGGAACCCGTGCGGGAAGGGGTTTTCACGCCGATGTGGTCCCAGCCGTTGTGACCTGGACCACAAATCGTTTGGCCTGTGCCGGTACGGGCATGCGCGGCCCCGGAGCGAACCCGGGCGCGCTGTTCCACCGCCGTATCCGGGCACGGCGGGCCGAACCCGCCCGTTCCACGGCCTGTCCGCGGGGGTGACGGGCCGTTCTCCGTTCGACGCGTGAGGTGTATGTGTCCAGGCTGCAAGCCGAACACCTGTACAAGGTCTTCGGCAGACAACCCGACCAGGCCGTGACCCGGCTCCGAAGCGGTACGGACCGTGACGAGCTGAGAGCGGCCGGCACGACGGCGGCGGTGATCGACGCCTCCTTCTCGGTCGAGCCGGGCGAGATCTTCGTCGTGATGGGACTGTCGGGATCCGGCAAGTCCACCCTGCTGCGCATGCTCAACGGGCTCCTCGAACCCACCTCGGGACGGGTGCTCTTCGACGGCGAGGAGCTGACCGCCCTCGGCCCGCGGGAGCTGCGCCGGGTCCGCTCCACCCGGATCAGCATGGTCTTCCAGCACTTCGCGCTCTTCCCGCACCGCAGCGTCCTGGAGAACGCCGCCTACGGGCTGGAGGTGCGGGGCGTGCCGCGCGCGGAACGCGAGAAGCGCGCCGCCGAGGCGCTGGAACTCACCGGCCTGGGCGGCTGGGAGGCGTCCTGGCCCGACGAACTGTCCGGCGGTATGCAGCAGCGTGTGGGACTGGCCCGCGCCCTCGCCACCGACGCCGACCTGCTGCTGATGGACGAGTCCTTCAGCGCGCTCGACCCGCTGATCCGCCGCGATATGCAGGACCAGCTCCTCGAACTCCAGAAGCGGCTCAGGAAGACCATCGTGTTCATCACCCACGACCTCAACGAGGCCATGCGCCTCGGTGACCGGATCGCGGTGATGCGCGACGGCGAGATCGTCCAGCAGGGCAGCGCCGAGGACATCCTCGTCACCCCCGCCAACGACTATGTCGCCTCCTTCACCCAGGACGTCGACCGCTCCCGGGTGCTCACGGCCGGCGCGATCATGGCCGACCCGGAGACCGCCTACGGCACCCTCACGGACGACGGCAGGGAACTGCGCACCGCCGAGGACGTCCTGTCCGCCGCGCCCGCCAGCGTGACCGCGTCGACGCCGGTCATCGAGCTGTTCACGCCCTGCTCCACCAGCGGGGTCGCGGTGGCCGTCACCGACGGCGAGGGGGAACTCGTCGGTGTCGTGCCGCGCGCCAGGCTGCTGGAGGTACTCGGTGAACCGATGACCCCGCCGGCCGCCGACGGGGCGGGGGCCACGGACCCGGCGGACCCGGCGCGGACGACGGGCCCGAATGCCGGGACCGGCCGGGCGGACAAGGCGGTCGCCCGTGCCTAGGCTCCGTCTCGGCGACGGCGTCGACTCCGCCGTCGACTTCCTCCAGCGCCATCTCTCCTGGCTGTTCGACGCGATCGGCGCGGTCGTCTCCGGTATGTACGAGGGCATCGACGCGGTGCTCTCCGCGCCCGAGCCGCTGCTCCTCGCGGGCATCCTCGCCGTGCTCGCCTGGTGGCTGCGGGGCCTGGTCGCGGGTGTGTTCACCTTCGCGGGCTTCGCCCTGATCGACTCCGTCGAGCTGTGGGACGACTCGATGGCGACCCTCTCGCTGGTGCTCGTCGCGACCGTCGTGACCCTGCTCGTCGCGGTCCCGCTGGGCATCTGGGCCGCACGCTCCAGGACGGTCAGCTCGCTCACCCGGCCGGTGCTGGACTTCATGCAGACCATGCCCGCCATGGTCTATCTGATCCCGGGTGTCTTCTTCTTCGGCGTCGGCGTGGTCCCCGGCATCATCGCCACGATCATCTTCTCGCTGCCGCCCGGCGTCCGGATGACCGAGCTGGGCATCCGTCAGGTCGACGGTGAACTGGTCGAGGCCGCCGAGGCGTTCGGCACCAGCCCCCGCGACACACTGGTGCGCGTACAGCTTCCGCTGGCCCTCCAGACGATCATGGCCGGCATCAACCAGGTCATCATGCTGGGCCTGTCCATGGTGGTCATCGCGGGCATGGTCGGCGGCGGGGGCCTCGGCGGCGCCGTCTACCGCGCCATCGGCAATGTCGACATCGGCCTCGGCTTCGAGGCGGGCGTCTCCGTCGTCGTCCTGGCGATGTATCTGGACCGGATCACCGGCGCCCTCAGCCTCCAGGTCTCCCCGGTCGGCCGCCGCGCGCTGGCCAAGGCGAAGGAGCTGACGGGCGGGGGCAAGCTCTGGAACCACCGTCCGCAGCCCGTCGTCGCCCTCGCCGGGGTGGTCGTGCTCGCGCTCGTCGCGGGCGGCATCGGCCTCTTCGGCGGTTCCCCGGCCGGCACCACCGCCACCGGCGCCGGAAACGTCGGCCAGGGCAAGAAGATCAGCATGGGGTACATCCCCTGGGACGAGGGCATCGCCTCCACCTTCCTCTGGAAGGAACTGCTGGAGCGGCGCGGCTTCGAGGTCGACGCCCGGCAGTACGAGGCCGGTTCGCTCTACACCGGCCAGGCGGGCGGCCAGATCGACATCCAGACCGACTCCTGGCTGCCCATCACCCACGCCGCGTACTGGGCGAAGTACAAGAACGACCTGGAGGACCTGGGCTCCTGGTACGACCGGACCTCCCTGGAACTCTCCGTACCCGCCTATGTGAAGGGCTTCGACTCCCTCGACGACCTCAAGGGCAAGGCCTCCACCTTCAAGGGCCGGATCATCGGCATCGAGCCCAGCGCCGGTGAGATGGGACTCCTCAAGGACAAGGTCCTCGAGGAGTACGGGCTGGAGGGCGAGTACACCCTCGTCGACGGCTCCACCCCCGGCATGCTGGCCGAGCTGAAGCGCGCGTACCAGAAGAAGGAACCCGTCGTCGTGGTGCTCTGGTCGCCCCACTGGGCGTACAGCACCTATGACCTCACCAAGCTGAAGGACCCCAGGAAGGCCTTCGGCGCGGAGAGTGACGGCGTCCACACCCTGGCCCGCGGGGGATTCTCCGCCGACAACCCGCGGGTCGCCACCTGGCTCAAGGACTTCGAGATGACCGAGGAGCAGCTCACCGGCCTGGAGGCCACGATCCAGTCGACCGGCAAGGGCAAGGAGCAGCAGGCCGTACGGACCTGGCTGGACGAGCACCCCGGTCTTGCCGACAGGTGGACCCCGGTCGAGGGCGCGGACAAGGCGGCCGGCGCGGCCCCTGTGGCCTTCCGGTAGCGGCGGCCGGCCGAGGGCCCGCCGCACCAGCGGCGGTACGGGGGCGGGCTGCGCCGGCGGGCGCGGTCCGCCCCTTCCGCGCTGTCGCGTGGACGCCGGGCTCTTTGCGAATCACCCGCCGACGCGCATCATTGATCCGGGGGGCCGCCCGCTTCACTCGCCCGCGTGTTCGTGCCGGCCGGGGTTCGGATGCGGGTGAGGCAGGACAGCTCTTGCACCGGCGTCAACTCTGAGAAGATGACGATCCGGTCGGGAGGGAGCCAGTCATGGACGACAAGGAAGCGCTCAGGGTGGGCGCGGCCGTCCGCAGGCGGCGCAGGTCCCTGGGCCTGACCCTGGCGGCGGTCGCCGCCCGCAGCGGACTGTCGGTGCCCTTCCTCAGCCAGATCGAGAACGAGCGCGCCAGGCCGAGCACCCGCTCACTGGAACGGGTGGCGGACGCCCTGGAGACGACCCCCGCACGGCTGCACGCCGCCGCCGATTCCGCGCGGACGGTCGATGTGGTGAGGGCGGCCGCCGGACCCGGGGTCCGCCGGGTGGTCCGGGGCGGGCACCAGCTCAACGCCAAGGAATTCACCGGCGAGCAGGACACCGGCCGGGAGTACCAGCACCGCAACGACGAGATCATGTACATCGCCGACGGCGCCGCCGAGGTCGAGGCCGAGGGCCGCGCCTACCGGCTGGAGCGCGGTGACACGCTGTATCTCTCCGGTGGGGTACGGCACCGCTGGCGCGCCACCGAGCCCGGCACCCGCATCCTGGTCGTCGCCGTCGCCGAGCACATCGACGCGACCGTCGACCCCCGGCGCTGAGCGGCCCGCCGCCGTGTCCGGCCCGCGCGTCGTCTCCCTCGTGCCCTCGCTCACCGAGGCCGTCGCGGCGGGCGCCCCCGGTCTGCTGGTGGGCGCCACCGACTGGTGCGTCCTGCCCGCCGGCCTCGATGTCGTACGGATCGGCGGCACCAAGAACCCCGAGGTGGCCGCGATCGCCGCGCTCCGCCCGGATCTGGTCGTGGCCAACGAGGAGGAGAACCGCGCCCAGGATCTCGACGCGCTCCGGGCGGCCGGGCTCACGGTGCTGGTCACCGAGGTCAGAACGCTGGAGCAGGCCTTCACGGAGCTGGAACGCGTGCTGGTGGCCGGGTGCGGCGTGGCATCGCCGCGCTGGCTGGACGAGGCCAGGGAGGCCTGGGCGGCGCTCCCGGCGCCCGCGTACGGGCGGCG
Source organism: Streptomyces sp. NPDC002018 (assembly GCF_042890865.1). Taxonomy (NCBI): domain Bacteria; kingdom Bacillati; phylum Actinomycetota; class Actinomycetes; order Kitasatosporales; family Streptomycetaceae; genus Streptomyces; species Streptomyces sp. NPDC002018. The sequence goes on along the minus strand of NZ_JBIASO010000011.1, from coordinate 37,571 downwards.
CGGCGCCGTCGTCCCGGTCTGGCGCAGACCCTGGATGGTCCTCGGCCGGGACACCTTCGCCGGGGATCTGCTCGCCCGGCTGGGAGTGGTCAATCTGTACGGGAACCACCCCGAGCGCTATCCGCGTGTCCCGCTCGACGAACTGCGGGCCGCCGGGGCCGATCTGGTCGTCCTGCCCGACGAGCCGTACCGCTTCACCGCCGACGACGGCCCCGAGGCCTTCCCCGGGCTGCCCGCCGCGCTGGTCGACGGGCGGTACCTCACGTGGTACGGACCGTCACTGGTCCGGGCACCGGCGGCGCTGCGAGCAGCGCTCCGCTGAGCAGCCCGCGCAGCGTGCACCACGCTGCCGCCGCCCAGGCCGTCACCAGCAGCGCGCAGAGACCCACCGCCAGCCCTTGCAGGGCCACCAGGCCGGTACGGCCCGCCAGCGCCTCGGCGCCCGTCGCACACGTACCGACCGGGAAGGTGAAGGCCCACCAGGTCATCGAGAACCGCATGCCGCGCCGGGCGGCCCGCACCACCAGGGCCGCCGCCAGTGCCAGCCACAGCAGCGCGAACCCCAGCACCGGCACGCCGTACACCACGGCGAAGGCGCCCAGCACCCGCGCGTACGGGGCGCCGACCGCCCCCGGCGCCACCTCCGCGAGCCGGACGGCCGCCGTGGCCGACTGCCCCAGCGGGCCGAGCACCAGAAAGAGCGTGGGGGTCAGCGCGAGCGGCAGCGGGCCGCGGAGCACCAGCCTGCCGAACAGCAGTGGCAGGACGGCCAGCGTCGCGAGCAGACTCAGCCCGAACAGCGCGTAGCAGCCGAACAGCAGGGTCTGGCGCGGTTGACCGGCGGGCAGATACGGCACCAGCGAGGGGCCGACCGCCGCGGAGACCATGGGCGGCACCACCGCCAGCAGCCAGAGCGGCGACACCTCCCCGAGGCCCGGCCGGTGGCGTACGACCAGCAGATACGGGATCGCCACGGCGCACCCGAGTCCGAGGACCGTTCCCGCGCCGAACAGCGCCGCGTCCATGACGACCGCCGCCCGCTCCCCGATTACGTCCCGGCCCACGGTGAGCGTGGCGGCCCCGACGGCCAGCGGCGCCATCGCCAGACAGCCGTAGAACGGCGCGACGGCGGGATCGAGGAGCTGGGCGCGCGCCCGGTCACGGTGCAGGAGCCAGTGTCCGGTCCGGGCGGTCAGCAGCACCGCGAGCGCCACCACCGACAGTGCCCACACCGCCACACAGCCGGCCCGCAGCCCCGGGATGTCCAGGGGGAGCCCGGCGCCCGCGGTCGCGACGATCGCGGTCCCCATCACCGTCGCGTACCAGTTCGGTCCGAGATACCGGAGCGAGGACCGCCGCACCCGGGGGACGGCGCGCGGACCGCCGGTCGCGACGGGGCGGGCCCTGGGGGGCGTGAGCGTGGCCATGGCTCCACCCTCACCCCCGGTCAGGGACCCCACCAGGCCCGTTGTTCCTATGAGGTCATAACCTGGGCTTATGGCCCGTGTCCCGCCCTCCACCCGTGCCGCGGCTCCTGCCACCGGCCCTTCCGGCGCGCCCCTGGCCCACCGGGTGCCCGACCTCGGCTCGCTGGAGCTGCTGCTCGCCGTGGCCCGGCTCGGCAGCCTCGGCCGGGCCGCCCGTGAGCTGGGCATCAGCCAGCCCGCCGCCAGCGGCCGGATCCGGGCGATGGAGCGGCTGCTCGGGGTGGCCCTGGTGGACCGTTCACCGCGCGGGTCCCGGCTCACCGACGCCGGGGCGCTCGTCACCGACTGGGCCGGATGGGTGATGGAGGCCGCGGAGGCCTTCGACGCCGGGGCGCAGGCGCTGCGCGACCGCAGGGACTCACGGCTGCGCGTGGCCGCCAGCATGACGATCGCGGAGTATCTGCTGCCCCGCTGGCTGACGGCGCTGCGCACGGCCCGGCCGGACACCGCCGTCTCCCTGCACGCGGGCAATTCCGCGGCGGTCGCCGAGCGGCTGCTCGCCCATGAGGCCGATCTCGGTTTCGTGGAGGGGACGGCCGCGCCCGAGGGGCTGGACTCCGTGGTCATCGGCCATGACCGGCTGCTGGTGGTGGCCGCGCCCGGCCATCCCTGGGCCCGCCGCCGTGGACCGATCGATCCGCGGGAGCTGGCCGGGACCCCGCTGATCCTGCGGGAACCCGGCTCGGGCACCCGTCAGGTGCTGGACGCCGGACTCTCCCCGTACGGGGGAGTGGCCGAGCCGCTGCTCGAACTCGCCTCCACCACCGCGCTCAAGGCCGCCGTGGTGAGCGGCGCGGGGCCCTGCGTCCTGAGCGAGCTCGCGGTCGGTGAGGAACTGGCCGCGCACCGGCTGGTCAGGGTGGCGGTGGAGGGCATCCGGCTGCGCCGCGATCTGCGCGCGGTCTGGCCGGCCGGCACCCGGCCCGCGGGCCCGGCCCGCGATCTGCTCTCCCTGACCCGGCGCGGCCCCGGCTGACGGACCGTCCGTGCCGCCGGTGCCGCTGGTGCCGCTGGTGCCGTCCGCTGCCGTCCCGCCGCCGGGTCCGTCCGGTGCCGCCCGGTGCCGTCAGGGTTCGTACGGGTCCGTACGGTGCCTTCCCGGGGGGTCAGCCGCGCGTCGCCCGGGAGCCGGGGGTGTGCGATCCGGCGGCCCGGGACTCCGCGGCCCGGACCAGCGCGCCCAGGACCCGGGTGTCGTCGGCCATCTCGGGATGCCACTGCACGCCCAGCGCCCAGCGCGGGTCCGGCAGTTCGACGGCCTCGACGGTGCCGTCCGCCGCGAACGCCGAGACGGTGAGTCCCGTGCCGAGCCGGTCCACCGTCTGGTGGTGGTGGGTCGGTACGGCGGACTCCTCGGGCACCAGCTCGCCGTACCGGGTGCCCGGCACCGGCTTCACCCAATGCTCTCCGAACGCCCCCCTGACCGGCGAGGTGTGGCCCTCCACGTGCTGGACGAGCGTTCCGCCCAGCGCCACATTGAGCAACTGCATGCCCCGGCAGATTCCCAGCAGCGGGGTGCCGGACGCCAGGGCGGCGTCGATCAGGGCCAGTTCCCACGCGTCCCGCTCCCGGGCCGGCGGTCCGGTACGGGGGTGCGGCTCGGCTCCGTACCGTACGGGCTCGACATCGGGGCCGCCCGCGATCACCACCCCGTCGAGCCGGTCCACCACCGAGGCGGCCGCGGCCGGGTCGTCCGGCGGGAGCATCGCGGCCAGGCCCCCCGCCCGCCGGACGATCCTGGGGTAGCCGGCGGGCAGCAGCGCCGCCGGAAGCCGCCAGTCGCCCCACGCGGCGGACTCCTCCAGATAGGTGCTGATGCCGATGAGCGGCTTCATACGGTCCCGGTCCTCCCGTCGGTCCTGCGGGTCTCGTGCCGGCCGGTCGCTCCGGTCGCTCCGGGCGTCCGTCCGGTCCTCAGCCGCGTTCGAGTTCGGCCTCGGCGGCGGCCAGGGCCGCGAACTCCTCCTCCGGGGCCGCCGCGACCAGCCGGTGCCGACTGTAGAAGGTGAAGTACGCGAGAGCGACGACATAGACCCCGAGCGCGATGAACGCGGCGTCCTTGTCCACCAGGAAGGTGGCCACCAGCGCCGACAGGGCCAGGACGAACGCGGCGCCGGAGGTGAGCATGCCGCCCGGTGTGCGGTACGGCCGGGGCAGCCCCGGCTCACGGCGGCGCAGCACGAGATGCGACAGGGCCATCAGCGCGTAGGAGATGGTGGCGCCGAACACCGCCACGTTCAGCATCCGCCCGCCGTCGCCCGTGCCCGCCGCGAGCGCGAAGCCGATCGCACCCGGGATCAGCAGCCCCAGATAGGGGGCCTTGCGGGAGCTGGTCAGGGAGAGGAAACGGGGCAGATAGCCCGCCCGGGAGAGCGCGAAGAGCTGCCGGGATCCGGCGTAGATGAGCGAGAAGAACGAGGCGACGAGACCGGCGAGACCCGCGTAGTTCACGAACCGGCTCAGCGCGGTCGGCTCGCCGTCCCCCTGGAGCGCGACCACCAGCGGATTGCCCGCGTCCTGCACGGCGGCCGAGCCGCGCGCGCCCGTCGCGGCGAAGAACGTGATCAGCGCGAGCAGGACCAGCACGCCCATCGAGATCGACAGGGCCCTCGGCATCGAACGGACCGGGTCCTTGGCCTCCTCGGCGGCCAGGGGCACCCCCTCCACCCCGAGGAAGAACCACATGCCGAAGGGGAAGGCCGCCCAGATGCCCAGCACGCCGTACGGCAGCCAGGAACCCGAGCCGAACGCGTCCTGGTCGACCGGGATGTCGTCGAGACCGCTCGCGTCGAACTCGGTGAACGCCCCGACCGCGAAGATGAGCAGGGCCGCCACCGCGATGGCCGTCACCACGAGGCTGAAGCGCAGCGCCTCGCCGACGCCCCAGAGATGGATGCCGATGAAGATCGCGAAGCAGGCCAGATAGACCGGCCACCCGGCCGTGAGCCCGAAGAGGTTCAGCGACTCGACATAGTCACCGATGAAGATCGAGATGGCCGCCGGCGCGAGGATGTACTCGATGAGGATGGCCGTACCGGTCAGAAAGCCGCCCCAGGGGCCGAGCGCCCGCCGGGCGAAGCCATAACCGCCGCCCGCGGTGGGCAGGATGGCCGACAGTTCGGCGAGCGAGAAGACCAGACAGGCGTACATGGCACCCATCAGCAGCGTGGCGATCGCGAGACCGCCGAAGCCTCCCTCGGCGAGACCGATGTTCCAGCCCGAGAAGTCACCGGAGACGACATAGGCGACACCGAGGCCGGTGAGCAGGAGCCAGCCCGCGCTGCCCCGGCGCAGCGTGCGCCGCTGGAGGTAGTCGGCGTCCCGCCGGGCGGTGTCCTCCGGAGCCGTCCGCGGCGCGGCCGTGTGCTGCGGGGCCGCGCCGTCGGCCGGGCCGGCCGGTGGGATGCGCGAGTCGGTGCCGTCGGACATGAGCAGCTCCTGCCTCGGGGTAAAGGTGTGAGGCCATACCTTTGCGCTCCGTATGGCCACGCGCAAGACGCGTGCGTTAAACGGCTGTTACGGCTCACGCCCCGGCGGGCCCCGCGCTCAGGTCAGAAAGCCCCGCAGCAGCGCGGCCGTACCGCCGCAGTGCTCACGCGCGATCTCGCGCGCCGCCTCCGCGTCCTGGTCGAGCACCGCCTCGGCCAGCGCCGTGTGCTGCCGCTGCGAGTGCTCCAGATTCCGTACCAGCAGGGGGATGCAGTCCAGCAGATCGTTGACCGTCGCCCGGACGGCCGCGTACTGGGCGGTCAGGGTCGCGGACCCGGACAGCTCGGCGAGCGTGAGATGGAACAGGGTGTCCAGCCTGCGGTACTCCGTGAGCGGCGCGTCGTGCGTCGCGGCGAGTGCCGCGCGCAGCCGCCCGGCCCGCTCCCCGGTCAGTCCGTCGGCCGCGCACAGTCCCGCCGCGCCCGCCTCCAGCACCTCGCGGAAGCGCAGGACGTCCTCGATGTCCACCCCCGCCACCCGCCGGCGCAGCTCCCGCTCGGCACCCCCGGCCGGGGTGTCGGGTCTCTGCCGGACGAACGTCCCGCCGTACCGGCCCCGCCGGCTCTCCAGCAGCCCCTGGTCCTGGAGCACCTTGAGCACCTCCCGGAGCGTCACCCTGCTGATCCGCAGCCGGTCCGCCAGCTCCCGCTCCGCGGGCAGCCGCTCACCGCCCGCCACCAGACCGAGCCTGACCACCTGGAGGATCTGCTCCAGCGCCTCCTCGAAACCGTTCCCCGCCCGCACGGGCCGCAGCACCGGAGTCAGCGGGTCCATCGGCTCGTTCTTCTTCGCCACGTCGCCGATTCCCCTTCCCAACCAAAGGTCTACAGGAATACCTTATGGCTTCCGGCTGACCGAAGGAGGAGCAATCCCGTGGCAGACCGCACACCCCCGCTCGCCGTCGACAGGCTGCGCATCCTTGTGGAGAGCGGTGAGATCGACACGGTGGTCCTGGCGTTCCCCGACATGCAGGGCCGGCTCCAGGGGAAGCGGTTCGCCGCGCGCTTCTTCGTCGACGAGGTCCTGGAGCACGGCGCCGAGGGCTGCAACTACCTCCTCGCCGTCGACACCGACATGAACACCGTCGACGGATACGCGATGTCCTCCTGGGACACCGGCTACGGCGACTTCGCCATGCGCCCCGACCCCGGCACCCTGCGGCTGCTGCCCTGGAACGAGGGCACGGCGATGCTCGTCGCGGATCTCGCCTGGAGCGACGGGTCCCCCGTCGTCGCGGCACCCCGCCAGATCCTGCGCCGTCAGCTTGAACGGCTCGCCGAGCACGGCTACACCGCGCATGTCGGCACCGAGCTGGAGTTCATCGTCTTCAAGGACACCTACGAGCAGGCCTGGGACAGCGGCTACCGCGGGCTCACCCCCGCCAACCAGTACAACATCGACTACTCCGTCCTCGGCACCGGACGTATCGAGCCGCTGCTGCGCCGGATCCGCAACGAGATGGCCGGCGCGGGACTGACCGTCGAGTCCGCGAAGGGCGAGTGCAATCCCGGCCAGCACGAGATCGCCTTCAAGTACGACGAAGCCCTGGTGACCTGCGACCAGCACGCGATCTACAAGACCGGTGCCAAGGAGATCGCCGCCCAGGAAGGGGTCTCCCTCACCTTCATGGCCAAGTTCAACGAGCGGGAGGGCAACTCCTGCCATATCCACCTCTCGCTCCGGGACCGGCACGGCACCAGCGCCATGGCCGGGGACGGACCCGACGGCATGGCCCCCGTGATGCGCCACTTCCTGGCGGGACAGCTCGCCGCGCTCCGGGAGTTCTCCCTGCTGTACGCGCCCACCATCAACGCGTACAAGCGCTTCCAGCCGGGCTCGTTCGCCCCCACCGCCGTCGCCTGGGGCCATGACAACCGCACCTGCTCGCTGCGGGTGGTCGGCCACGGCCCGTCCCTGCGCTTCGAGAACCGGCTGCCCGGCGGCGACGTCAACCCGTACCTCGCCGTCGCCGGCATGATCGCCGCCGGACTGCACGGGATAGAGAACGCCCTGGAACTCCCCGAGGCGTGCGAGGGCAACGCCTACACCGCCGCCTACGACCAGGTCCCGACCACCCTGCGCGAGGCCGCGGAACTCTGGGAGAACAGCTCCATCGCGCACACGGCCTTCGGCGACGACGTCGTGGCGCACTACCGCAACATGGCCCGCGTCGAGGTGAAGGCCTTCGACGCCGCGGTGACCGACTGGGAGCTTCGCCGCTCCTTCGAACGTCTGTGAGGAACGACGTGCACGCACACCACGCCGCCGGACATCTGGTCCTCAACCCGGCCACCGGCGAGACCCTCGCCACGGTCCCGGCGACAAGCCCGGCGCGGGTCGACACGGCCGTACGACGGGCCGCCGGGGCCCAGCTCCGGTGGGCGGCGCTCGCTCCCGCCGACCGCGCACGGCTGCTGCGCCGCTTCGCCGTCGTCGTCGACGAGCACAACGAGGAACTGGCCCGCCTGGAGGTCCGCGAGGCGGGCCACACCCTCGGCAACGCCCGCTGGGAGGCCGGCAACGTCCGTGACCTCCTCGACTACTGCGCCGGGGGAGTGGAACGGCTGAGCGGCCGGCAGATCCCCGTCGCCGGCGGACTCGACATCACCCTGCTGGAACCGCTCGGTGTCGTCGGGGTGATCGCCCCCTGGAACTTCCCCCTGCCGATCGCCGCCTGGGGCACGGCCCCCGCGCTCGCCGCGGGCAACGCCGTACTCCTCAAGCCCGCCGAGACCACCCCGCTCACCGCCCTGCGGCTGGCCGAACTCGCCCTGGAGGCCGGGCTTCCCGAGCATCTCTTCCAGGTCCTGCCCGGCGCCGGCGAGGTGACGGGCAACGCGCTGGTCGAGCACCCCGGGGTCGCCAAGATCGTGTTCACCGGCTCCACCCGGGTCGGCAAGCAGATCATGGCCAGGAGCGCCGCGCTGGTGAAGCGCGTGACCCTCGAACTCGGCGGCAAGAGCCCCAATATCGTCTTCGCCGACTCCGATCTCGAACAGGCCGCCGCCACCGCCCCGATGGCGTTCCTCGACAACGCGGGCCAGGACTGCTGCGCCCGCACCCGCATCCTCGTCCAGCGCGAGGTCCACGACCGGTTCCTGGAACTACTCGCCCCGGCCGTCGAATCGGTCGTCGTCGGAGACCCCTCCGACGAGAGGACCCAGATGGGCCCGCTGATCTCGGCCGTCCAACTGGAGCGCGTACGGTCCTATGTCCCCGAGGGCGTCAAGGGCATCCGCGGCAGCGCCCCGGGCGGCCCCGGCTTCTGGTTCCCGCCGACCGTCCTCACCGATGTGGAACCGGACTCCCCGGTCGCGACCGAGGAGGTCTTCGGACCGGTCGCCGTCGTCCTGCCCTTCGAGGACGAGGCGGACGCGGTCCGGCTGGCCAACGCCACCGACTACGGCCTCGCCGGGTCGGTCTGGACCCGTGACCTCGGCCGCGCGCTGCGGGTCTCGCGCGCCGTCGCCGCGGGCAACCTGTCCGTCAACTCCCACAGCAGCGTCCGCTACGGGACTCCGTTCGGCGGCTACAAACAGTCCGGCCTCGGCCGTGAACTGGGCCCCGACGCCCTCGCCGCCTTCACCGAAACCAAGAACGTCTTCATCAGCACGGAGGCCTGAGCCATCATGACCGCCCCCACGAACGACACCGTCTGCCGCCGACTGGTCGGCCGTACTGCCGTGATCACCGGAGCCGGCAGCGGCATCGGGCTCGCCACCGCGCGCCGGCTCGCCGCCGAGGGCGCGCACATCGTCTGCGGTGACATCGACGAGACCGCGGGCAAGGCCGCGGCCGACGCGGTCGGCGGGACCTTCGTACGGGTCGACGTCACCCGTGCCGAGGAGGTCGAGGCGCTCTTCAGGACCGCCTACGACACCTACGGCAGCGTCGACATCGCCTTCAACAACGCGGGCATCTCACCGCCGGAGGACGACTCGATCCTCACCACGGACCTCGACGCGTGGAAGCGCGTCCAGGACGTCAACCTCACCTCCGTCTACCTCTGCTGCAAGGCCGCCCTCCCCTATATGCGGCGCCAGAAGAAGGGGTCCATCATCAACACGGCGTCCTTCGTGGCCCGGATGGGCGCGGCGACCTCACAGATCTCGTACACCGCCTCCAAGGGCGGGGTGCTCGCGATGTCCCGCGAGCTGGGAGTGCAGTTCGCCCGGGAGGGAATCCGGGTGAACGCGCTCTGCCCGGGGCCGGTCAACACCCCGCTGCTCCAGGAACTGTTCGCGAAGGACCCCGAGCGGGCCGCGCGCCGGCTGGTGCACATCCCGGTGGGCCGGTTCGCCGAGGCGGACGAGATCGCGGCGGCGGTCGCCTTCCTCGCCAGCGACGACGCGTCGTTCGTGAACGCGACGGACTTCCTGGTCGACGGCGGTATCTCCGGGGCGTACGTCACCCCGCTCTAGGGCTCGGTCCGAGCCTCGCTCCAGGGCGTGGTCCGAGCCCCGCTCAGGGCGTGGTCCGAGGTCCCGTCCTCCTCCCGCGGTGGGGGAGGGCGGGGCCTCAGAGGTAGGTACGGCCCTCGCCCCGGTAGGTCGGTACGGACGCCACCACGCGATCGCCCTCCACCAGGCGCAGTGTGTCGAACCGCTCGCACAGCTCACCGGCCTTGGCATGCCGGAACCACACCTTGTCACCGATCAGCAGATCGTCCGCGGCGGCCCCCAGCAGCGGGGTCTGCACCTCGCCGGGGCCCTCCAGCCCGTCGTAACGCAGGCCCTCGGGCAGATACGGCACCGGCAGCCGGTCCCGGCCCGCCGCGCCCGACGCCGGATAGCCACCGCCGAGCACGGTCACCACACCGACGCCGGGCCTGCGGACGACGGGCTGGGCGAAGAGCGCCGCCGGACGGCCCGTGAACGACGTGTAGTTGTCGAAGAGCCGTGGCACATAGAGCCCCGAGCCCGCGGCGATCTCCGTCACGGCGTCCTCCGCCGCCGTGTGCTGGACGCTGCCCGTGCCTCCGCCGTTGACGAACTCCAGCTCCGGGGCGACGGTCCGTACGGCGCGCACCACCGCCGCGCGCCGCTCCGCCAGCTCTTTGCGTGCCGCGGACTGCATCAGCCGGACCGCCCGCGAGCGCAGCGGCCGGCCGGCCAGGGCGTCCCCCACCCCGGCGATATGGCCTTCGTAGGCCATGAGCCCGACCAGCCGGAATCCGGGGCGCCGGGCCACGGACCTGGCCAGCTCGGCCAGTTGGGCCGGCTCACGCAGCGGGGAACGCAGCGCGCCGATCCTGACCCGGCCCCCGAACAGCCGCAAGGCGGTGTCCAGTTCGAGACAGACCCGGATCTCCTCCTGGCCGCCCCCACGCGCCGCGTCGATCAGATCCAGGTGCGCCGGGTCGTCGATCATCACCGTCACCGCGGCGGCGAGCTTGGGATCGGCGGCGAGTTCCGCGAACGCGGCGCGGTCGGCCGACGGATAGGCGAGCAGCACGTCCTCGAACCCGGCGCGCGCCAGCCACAGCGACTCGGCGAGCGTGAACGACATGATCCCGGCGAATCCTTCGCGGCTCAGCACCCGTTCGAGCAGCGCACGGCAGCGCACCGACTTGCTGGCCACCCGGACCGGTTTGCCCCCGGCCCGTCGTACGAGATCGTCGGCGTTGGCGTCGAACGCGTCGAGATCGACGAGGGCGAGCGGTGCGTCGAGATGGGCGGTGGCCCGGTCGTACCGGGCCCGGTCGGTGGCGCGCGGAGTCATGGCCAGAGCTTGCCAGACCTGATTACCGCACGGTAGGGGGATGATCGGGGCAGATCACCCCGGGCCTCGGCGCTCGTTCCCGCCCGGCCTGCCCGAGCCCGTAGAGTGACGCACACGCAGCGGCGAACGGGCCTGTCCCGTACGGCGGGACCGGTGTGCGCGGGACCGGTGCGCGCGGGCTCCGGGCCAGTGACGGCCCCGCGCACGCGGTGGAAACCGGTCCGCAGCGGGGATGAGTCTGTACGGTCGGTCGTCACAGGGGGGCGGATGAGCACCGAAGCACAACGCGCTCCCGTACCACCCCGTCCCACCGTGCCCCCGGCCCCCACGGCACCGCCCGCCCCGTCCGGGACCGGCGCGGCCCACGGGGCGCCACCCGCCGTCTCGCCGGGGACCTCGCACCCGAACGCCCCGCGCCAGAACGCCCCGCGCCCGCGCACGCCCGCCTCCGGTACCGACGCCCGGCGCGCCGACGCCCCGCGTACGGCCCCGGCCTCACGGATCACCGGCGCTCCGCCCCCGCCGGCGCCGCCGTCCGGGCCGCCGCGGATACCGCCGCCGCCCCCGGTCCCGCCGTCGGCCGGCGCCCCGTACACCGCGCCGCCACCGTTCGCCCCGCCGCGGACGCCCGCCCCGGTCCCGCCGCCCCGGGCCCCGGGCCCCCGCGGCGAGAGCCGCCCCGCCCCGCAACCCCCGCGACTTCCGCAACTCCCGCAGGACGAGATCACCACCCGGCTGCGGATCGTGTCCCCGGGGCCGGTCGCGCCGCCCCGGCCATGGGGCCGGCCCCTCGGCGGGACCGGCCTCGTGCCGGGTCCCGAGACCCCGATGGAGACCACCACCCGGCTGCGGCCCGTACCGCCCCGGCGCCCGGTCCGGGCGGCGGCCGCCGTCACCTGTGTCGTGCTCGGCCTCGGTCTGATCGGCGGCGCCGTCACCGGGAGCTGGCTGACCGGCGACTCCGCCGCCGAGCCCGCCGCGCGCGACACGTACACCACCGCGCGCGCCCTGTGGCACAGCGTCCCCGTCGACACGCTCTTTCCGCCCACCCTCCAGGGGGACGGCGCGGGGCCCGGCGGCGCCGACCGCGACTGGACCCGGATCGCGGTGGCCCCCGACAGCGGATGCGCGGGCACCCTCGACCCGCTGCTCCTGGGGACCCTGCGCCCGGTCGGCTGCGCCCGCGTGCTGCGCGCCACGTACGCCGACGCCACCTCCACCAGCGTCACCACCGTGGGGCTCGTATTCACCGACGCCGAGCCCGCCGCGATGGCCGCCCTGAACAACCGGTTCCGCGCCGAGCGCCTCACCGAACGCGCCGATCTGATGCCCCTCACCTTCCCCGTGAAGGGCACCGTGGCCGCCGGATTCGGTTCCGCGCAGCGCGCGAGCTGGACGGTGAGCGTCCTCACCGAGGCACCCGTCGTCGTGTACGCCGTCTCCGGCTTCGCGGACGGCCGTGCCGTCACCGCGCCCCAGCCCGCCGGCAGGGCCACGGCCAAGGGCGCCACGAGCGCACCCGCGCAGGCCGGGCTGGGCCACGAGGCCAAGGGCATCGCGGACCGGGTCGAGCGAGGACTGCGCGCGACCGTCGGCGCCGGGGCGGTGACCCCCTGATGGCCCGGACCACGACGTCCCCGACGACGGCCCGGACCACTCCGGCCGGGGTGAAGACGGCCGGGGTGACGACCACGCGGACGACACCGGCGACGGCCCCCGCGCTCCGCGCTCCGCGCCGCCGGCACCGTCTCGCCGCCGTGCTCGCCGCCACGGCCTTCCTGCTCGTCCCCGCCACCCCCGCGCACGCCGACGCGATACGGGCCCAGCAATGGGCGCTGGAGGCCCTGCACACCGAGCAGGCCTGGCGCACGTCCCAGGGCGCCGGGGTCACCGTCGCGGTCCTCGACACGGGCGTCGACGGCACCCATCCCGACCTCGAAGGACAGGTGCTGCCCGGCAAGGACCTGATCGGCTTCGGCGCGACCGAGGGCGACCGGTCCTTCGCCCGGCACGGCACCGCCATGGCCGGGATCATCGCCGGGCACGGCCACGGGTACGACCGTTCGGAGGGGGTCCTCGGGATCGCGCCCCAGGCGAAGATCCTTCCCGTGCGCGTGATCCTCGAAGGTACCGACCCCGCCCGTGCCAAGGCCCGCAACTCCAAGGGCGGCGCGCTCGCCGAAGGCATCCGCTGGGCCGCCGACAACGGCGCCGACGTCATCAACCTCTCCCTCGGCGACGACAGCAAGTCGGCCCATCCGGAACCGGGCGAGGACGCGGCCGTCCAGTACGCCCTGGCCAAGGGCGCCGTCGTCGTCGCCTCGGCGGGCAACGGCGGCGAGAAGGGCGACCACATCTCGTACCCCGCCGCGTACCCCGGGGTGATCGCGGTGGCCGCCGTGGACCGCTACGGCACGCACGCCGCGTTCTCCACCAGGCGCTGGTACGCCACCGTCAGCGCCCCGGGTGTCGATGTCGTGATAGCCGATCCGGACCGCCGCTACTACGAGGGCTGGGGCACCAGCGCCGCCGCCGCGTTCGTCTCCGGTGCCGTCGCGCTCGTACGCTCCGCCCATCCAGGACTCACCCCCGCGCAGATCAAGAAGCTGCTCGCGGACACCGCGCGTGACGCTCCGCAGGGCGGTCGCGACGACGCCAAGGGGTACGGACTCGTCGATCCGGCCGCCGCCATCGAGGCCGGTGCCGGGCTGCCGCGCACGGAACTGAAGAGCCAGGCCACCGGGTACGGCAAGCGGTACTTCGGCAGCGGGCCCACCGTGCCGCGCGTGCGGCCGGAACCGGCCGCGTGGCTCGCCCCGACGGCCGGCGGGATCGGCGCCGTGCTGCTGGCCTGCGCGGTGGTGCTCTGGCGCGGCGGTGTCAGACGCTCCGGCGCATACGGCGTACGGCGCTGACGGCGGCCGTCTCGACCCGGGCGATCCCCGACTCCAGGGACGCATGGCCCTCGGAGAGCACGGCGATCAGACAGCCGTCCACCCGCCCCACCGAATGGACCAGCCACCGGCCGCTCGCGGTCCTCGGCAGCCAGCCGTTCTTGAGCGCCCAGTCGTCGCCCGCGGCGGACACGCCCCAGTCCTGCCCCGGTACCACCCGTCCCATCAGCCCCGCGAGGAACCGGCGCGACCTCGCGTCGAGCCCGGGGCCCGGCCGCGAACCGTTCTCCGTGCCCGTGCCCGTGCCTGTGCCTGTGCCCGTGACCTGATCCGGGCCCGTGCCCGCGTCCGGGCGGAAGACGGCCTTCAGCAGGGTGAGCTGGTCGCCGGCGGTGGTCCGGGTCAGCCCCCAGGCCGGCGCCGCCGAGGTCCTGACCATGCCGAGCCGCGCCGCCGTCGCGTCCAGCGCCGCCACCCCGCCGGCCGCCGCGCGCAGCACCGTCGCCGCGTCGTTGTCACTGCGCTCGATCATGGCCGCCGCGAGCCGCTCCTCGTCGGCCGACAGCCACCGCCCGGCGTCCCGCGCCCGCAGCAGCAGCGCCGCCAGGATCACGAGCTTCGCCACGCTGGCGCAGGCATAGGTACGGTCCTCGCCGTACGCCGCCTCACGCCCGTCGGCCAGGTCGTACACCGCGACGGAGAGATCCATCCGACGACCGTACGTCCCCGGCCGGGCCGGGGACGGGACCGGGCTCCGACCATGCTCCGAACGGCTCCTGACACGGCCCTGACCTTGGTCCCGGCCCCGGGAGGGGGCGCGCACCGCCGGGGCGCGGACGGCGTCTAGTCTCGACCCGTGGCGCTCAAGAACATTCCCGACCCCGGTTTCTCCGACGACGACGGCACCGCCGACCCCGGGCTGGCGGCGGCGCTCGCCGCCTGGGCCGTGGACCGGTCGGCGGAACCACGGGTCCTCACCGCGCTCAGGAGCGCCCGGCTGCTGGTCCCCGTCGTCGCCGTGCTCGGTGAGACGGAGGAGGACGAGCGGGGGCTGCGCCGCGAGAAGACCAGCGACATGGCCGTACCGACGCTGAGGGCGGGCGACCGCCGTGCGCTGCCCGCGTTCACCTCCACCGAGACGCTGGCCCGCTGGGATCCCGGGGCCCGCCCCGTCGCCGTACCGCTGCACCAGGCGCTCCAGGCCGCCGCGCACGAGAAGGCCGACACGGTCGTGCTCGATCTCGCGGGGCCCGTGCCGTACCAGCTCACCGGGCCCGCGCTGCGCGCCCTCGCCGAGGGCCGTACCAGCGCCGATCCGCTGGACGACCCCGCCGTGACCGGGGCGGTGCGCTCCGCCGTCGCCGCCGAGCCCGCCGTCCTGCGGGCGCATCTCGGTCCCGGCAGCGCGGACGGCACCCTCGCGCTGGTCCTGGACCCGGCCGTGCCCCCGGCCGAGGCGGCCCGCCGCGTCGCCGAGTCCCTCGCGGCGGACGACGTGCTGAGGGCCCGCCTGGTACGCGGACTCGACCTGGCTCTGCTGCCGGCCGAGGCCCCGCCGCCGGGCGAGCCCCTCTTCGTACGCGGACAGGCAACACCCGGGCCCGACACGCGTCCATGAAGGCACGTCCATGAAGGCACGTGGATCAAGGCACGTGCACCAAGGCGCGTCCATGAAGGCGCGCGTACGGGAAGCCGCGCCCCGGCGGGACGGGTGACCCGTACGCGGGGACGCGTCCCCGGGGATCAGCCGTAGACCGGGCCCGTGTACTTCTCGCCGGGCCCCTGCCCCGGCTCGTCCGGTACGACCGACGCCTCACGGAACGCGAGCTGGAGCGACTTCAGCCCGTCCCGCAGCGGGGCCGCGTGGAACGAGCTGATCTCCGTCGCGCTCGCGTCCATCAGCCCGGCCAGCGCGTGGACCAGCTTCCGCGCCTCGTCCAGGTCCTTGTGCTCGTCGCCGTCCTCGGTCAGACCGAGCTTCACGGCGGCCGCGCTCATCAGGTTCACCGCGACCGTGACGATCACCTCGACCGCGGGTACCTCCGCGATGTCACGGGTCATGGCGTCGAAGCCGGGGGACTCTTCGGGGGAGGTGGCGTCACTCATGCCCCATACGATAGGCGTACCCGGGGCGGGTCCCGTCCACGGGCGGCGGCCGGAGCCCGCGGGCCCGCACACACCCGTGGACATGCCGGGGCAGTCCTGCGCGAGGACGCTGCATGCCCCTGCATGCCCCTGCATGCCCCTGGAAGGCCCTCGGGAGGCCCCCCTGGAGACCGCTGGGTTAGCACCGGCCCGGGGGAGCTGCTAACCTTGTGTTACGACCGGCCGGACATCCTTATGCCCGGCCCACAAGTGGAGGCTCCGATCTCCCACCTGGCTGCCCCTCAGGGGCGGCGGGTCACCGGTCAGGTGGTGCCCATCGTTCCGTACGGACGATGGAGCCACCCGACGCGCCCCGTGGTACGTGCACGGCGGTGCTCCGGTAGTTAGAAGGAGCCCTGCCTGTGTGCCGTCCCGGGGCATTTTTCGTGTTCCGTCGCGGTTGGTCCTATGAAACAGACGTTACGCGGCTGTCTGCCAGACAGTCGTGTGGTGCTACCGAGGAGGATCCATCAGCGCCGAGCCCCGCATCAACGACCGGATTCGCGTTCCCGAAGTGCGACTTGTCGGTCCCAGTGGCGAGCAGGTGGGCATCGTGCCGCTCGCCAAGGCCCTGGAGCTTGCGCAGGAGTACGACCTGGACCTGGTCGAGGTCGCGGCGAACGCCCGTCCGCCCGTGTGCAAGCTCATGGACTACGGGAAGTTCAAGTACGAGTCGGCCATGAAGGCCCGTGAGGCGCGCAAGAACCAGGCGCACACGGTCATCAAGGAGATGAAGCTCCGGCCCAAGATCGACCCGCACGACTATGACACCAAGAAGGGTCATGTCGTCCGGTTCCTCAAGCAGGGTGACAAGGTCAAGATCACGATCATGTTCCGTGGTCGTGAGCAGTCCCGCCCGGAGCTGGGCTTCCGGCTGCTCCAGCGGCTCGCGTCCGACGTCGAGGAACTCGGCTTCATCGAGTCGAACCCGAAGCAGGACGGCCGGAACATGATCATGGTTCTTGGCCCGCACAAGAAGAAGACCGAGGCCATGGCCGAGGCCCGTGAGGCGCAGGCCGCCCGCAAGGCGGAGCGCCAGGGCGGCACGGCCGAGGAGTCCGCGGACAGCCCCGCGGAGGCTCCGGCCGAGGCATCGTCCGAAGCGTGATCCGAGGGACGCCATCCAGGCGGCCCGCGGCTCCGGTCCGGAACCACACACCAGAGATCTGACGCTCCCGCGCGCCGGCTGACCCGGCCGGCTGGGAGCGCCACTGACGAGGAGAGAACGGCGCTATGCCGAAGAACAAGACGCACAGCGGTGCCAGCAAGCGCTTCAAGATCACCGGCTCCGGCAAGGTGCTGCGCGAGCGGGCCGGCAAGCGCCACCTGCTCGAGCACAAGCCGTCCAAGCTGACCCGCCGCCTCACCGGCAACGCCGAGATGGCCCCGGGCGACGCCAAGAAGATCAAGAAGCTTCTCGGCAAGTGATGTCGCGGCCCCCGGTGACCGGGGGCGCGGCAGCAGGACCGGGACCCATTCGTTTCCGGGCCGTGTGAGTCCAACCACGGCCCCGCTACAAGGAGTTAACACGTGGCACGCGTCAAGCGGGCAGTCAACGCCCACAAGAAGCGCCGGGCGATCCTGGAGCAGGCCAGCGGTTACCGCGGCCAGCGCTCGCGCCTGTACCGCAAGGCGAAGGAGCAGGTCACCCACTCCCTCGTCTACAACTACAACGACCGCAAGAAGCGCAAGGGCGACTTCCGTCAGCTCTGGATCCAGCGCATCAACGCCGCTGCCCGCGCCAACGGCATCACGTACAACCGCTTCATCCAGGGTCTGAAGGCCGCCAACGTCGAGGTGGACCGCAAGATCCTCGCCGAGCTGGCCGTCAACGACGCCGGCGCGTTCGCCGCGCTGGTCGAGGTCGCCCAGAAGGCCCTTCCGAGCGATGTCAACGCCCCGAAGGCCGCTGCCTGATCTCCGTCAGGCCGTCTCTCCTTCACGCCGGACCCGCAGGCAGCCCGCCTGCGGGTCCGGTGCGTTCCCGGGCCACGCGACCCCTCTCCCCTCGCGGCCCCTCGCGGCCCCTCGCGGCCGCCCCCACGGCCGTCCCCGCCCGTGTGCGAGGCGGCACGGCCGGCCGGGTACCACGCGCACGACCACGATCCACCCGACGAGAAGCGAGCCACCGCCCATGGGCACCCCCGAGCTGATCTCCCCGCGCTCCCCGCGCGTCACGGCCGCCAGAAGGCTCGCCAAGCGCGCCTTCCGGGGCAAGGAACGCCGGTTCATCGCCGAGGGACCGCAGGCCGTACGGGAAGCCGTCGCCCACCCGGGAGAGGGCGGCGAACCGACGCTGACCGAGCTGTTCACCACCGTGGAGGCCGCCGAGCGGTACGAGGACATCGTCGACGCGGCACGCGCCACCGGGGCCCGGGTCCACTACGCCCCCGACACCGTGCTCGCCGATGTCTCCCAGACCGTGACCCCCCAGGGACTGCTGGGCGTCTGCCGCTTCCTCGACTCGCCGTTCGAGGACATCCTGCGCGCCCGGCCCCGGCTCGTGGCCGTACTGGCCCATGTCCGCGACCCCGGGAACGCCGGTACGGTGCTGCGCTGCGCCGACGCCGCGGGCGCCGACGCCGTCGTCCTCACCGACGCCTCCGTCGACCTCTACAACCCCAAGTCGGTCCGCGCCTCGGCCGGCTCCCTCTTCCACCTCCCCGTCGCCGTCGGCGTCCCGGTGGAACAGGCCGTGCGGGGGCTCCAGGACGAGGGCGTACGCATCCTCGCCGCCGACGGCGCGGGCGAGAACGACCTCGACGACGAACTGGACGCGGACACCATGGGGGGACCCACCGCCTGGATCTTCGGCAACGAGGCATGGGGGCTGCCGCAGGAGACCCGCGCCCTCGCGGACGCGGTGGTACGGGTGCCGATCCACGGAAAGGCGGAGAGTTTGAACCTGGCGACCGCCGCGGCCGTATGTCTGTACGCCTCGGCGCGCGCCCAGCGAGTCCTTCGCGCACGCTGAGGGGGTCCGCTCCGTCACATTCAGCTAGTAATGTTGCGGCTTCCGGGGCCCGCTGAGCTACGCGGAAGAGGTGGGATGCGGCATGACTGTCGGGGCGAGCGGACCCGCCGCGGTCCAGGGAGCCTTACCGCGCGCCGTCTCCGGCGCCGAAGGGGCGCCGGAGCGCGTCACCGGGCCCGGGGGCGGTGAGACGCCGGGCGTCGATCCCGACGATCTTCCCGACGGTCTGGTCGTCGCCGACGAGAACGGCCGGGTCGTCTGCTTCAACGCCGCCGCCGCACGCATCACCGCCGTACCGGTCGCCGAGGCCCTCGGCCGGCCGCTGGACCTCGCGCTGCCGCTGGAGGACCTCAAGGGCCGCCGCTGGTGGGCGCTGACCGATCCGTACGGCGGACTCGCCATCCGGGTCGGCCAGCCCGAGCGGAATCTGCTGCTGCCCGGCGGCCGTGAGGTGCTGGTCTCGGTCCGCTATGTGCGCGCGTATCCGACCGGGCCCGTGCGCCGGCTCGTCATCAGCATCCGGGGCACGGAGGCGCGCCGGCGCACCGAACGCAGCCACGCCGAGCTGATCGCCACCGTCGCCCATGAGCTGCGCTCCCCGCTCACCTCGGTGAAGGGCTTCACGGCGACCCTGCTCGCCAAGTGGGAACGGTTCACCGACGACCAGAAGCGGCTGATGCTGGAGACCGTCGACGCCGACGCCAACCGTGTCACCCGGCTGATCGCGGAGCTGCTCGACATCTCCCGGATCGACTCCGGCCGGCTGGAGGTGCGCCGCCAGCCCGTCGACATCGGCGCGGCCGTCGGACGCCATGTCCAGGCGCACACCGCCGCCGGACAGTCGCCCGACCGCTTCCTCGTACGGATCCAGCAGCCGCTGCCCGATCTGTGGGCCGATCCCGACAAGATCGACCAGATCCTCGGCAATCTGCTGGAAAACGCGGTGCGCCACGGCGAGGGAACCGTCACCATCGAGGTGGCCGCCGCGTCCCTGCAACGCGACGCGAAGACAGAGAAGGGAACATCCGTCACCGTGTGCGACGAGGGGCCCGGCATTCCCGAGGAGTCGATGGGCCGTGTCTTCACCCGCTTCTGGCGGGGGAGCAAGCGCGGCGGTACGGGACTGGGCCTGTATATCGTGAAGGGCATCGTCGAGGCGCACGGCGGGACGATCACCGTCGGCCGCGGACCCGGCGGCGGTGCCGAGTTCCGGTTCATCCTGCCCGTCGGCGCCCCGGTCTACTGAAAGAGCAGGTCCGCGCGGCGTCGGCCCGGGGGGTGGCGGGCGACGGGCGGGCCTGAGCGGCCCACGGGCTTCTTCACCTTCGTACGGCCTTTAGACTCGACCTTTGGCAACCTTCGTGCCCTCAGTGATCGAGCAGGGCCGTTTCGCCAGCCAATCGGAAGTACGGGAAGAGATGTCCGCACCCAACAAGTCGTACGACCCGGTCGAGGTCGAGGCACTGAAACCGGAACAGATCGAGCGCATCCGGGACGAGGCGCTAGCCGCCTTCGCCGCCGCAGGCGATCTCGACGCGCTCGCCCACGCCAAGACCGCGCACACCTCGGGCACCTCGCCGCTCGCCCTCGCCAACCGGGAGATCGGCGCGCTGCCGCCGCAGGCCAAGGCCGAGGCGGGCAAGCGGGTGGGCCAGGCCCGCGCGGCCGTCGGCAAGGCCCTCGCCGCACGCCAGGCCGAGCTGGAGGCGGAGCGTGACGCCCGGGTACTGGTCGAGGAGGCGGTGGATGTCACGCTGCCGTACGACCGTGTGCCCCCCGGCGCCCGCCATCCGCTGACCACGTTCATGGAGCGGGTCGCGGACGTCTTCGTGGCTATGGGGTACGAGGTCGCCGAGGGACCCGAGGCCGAGGCGGAGTGGTTCAACTTCGACGCGCTCAACTTCGTCCCCGACCACCCCGCGCGCCAGATGCAGGACACCTTCTTCGTCCAGGCCCCGACGGACGGGTCCGGCGGCGGCCCCGCCACGGCCTCGGGTGACGAGTCCGGTGTGGTGCTCCGTACGCACACCTCACCGGTCCAGGCCCGCGCCCTGCTCGACCGGGAGCCCCCCGTCTATGTCGTCTGTCCCGGGCGGGTCTACCGCACCGACGAACTGGACGCCACGCACACCCCGGTCTTCCACCAGATCGAGCTGCTCGCCGTCGACGAGGGCCTGACCATGGCCGATCTCAAGGGCACCCTGGACCACATGGTCCAGGCGCTCTTCGGACCGGACATGAAGACCCGCCTCCGCCCGAACTACTTCCCCTTCACCGAGCCGTCCGCCGAGATGGACATGGTCTGCTACGTCTGCCGCGGCGCCTCCGTCGGCAACCCGGACCGGCCCTGCCGCACCTGTGGCAGTGAGGGATGGATCGAGCTGGGCGGCTGCGGCATGGTCAACCCCAAGGTGCTCGTCGCCTGCGGCGTCGACCCCCAGAAGTACAGCGGGTTCGCCTTCGGGTTCGGTATCGAACGGATGCTGATGTTCCGCCACAACGTCGAAGACATGCGAGACATGGTCGAGGGTGACGTCCGGTTCACCCGGCCGTTCGGGATGGAGATCTGATGCGCGTCCCGCTTTCCTGGCTGCGGGAGTACGTCGACCTGCCGGCGACGGAGACCGGCCGCGACGTCCAGGCCAAGCTCGTCTCCGCGGGCCTGGAGGTCGAGACCGTCGAGCAGCTCGGCGCCGGTCTCAAGGGCCCCCTCGTCGTCGGTGAGGTGCTCACCATCGAGGAGCTGGAGGGCTTCAAGAAGCCCATCCGCTTCTGCACCGTCGACGTCGGCACCGCCAACGGCACCGGTGAGTCGCAGGAGATCGTCTGCGGCGCGCGGAACTTCTCCGTCGGCGACAAGGTCGTCGTCGTCCTGCCCGGCGCGGTCCTGCCGGGCGACTTCGCGATCGCCGCGCGCAAGACGTACGGCAAGACCTCGCACGGCATGATCTGCTCCGGCGACGAGCTGGGCATGGGCGACGACGGCTCCGGCGGCATCATCGTGCTGCCGCCCGAGCACGAGGCAGGCACCGACGCCGTCGCGCTGCTGGAGCTGGTGGACGAGGTCCTCGACATCGCCGTCACGCCCGACCGCGGCTACTGCCTCTCGATGCGCGGAGTCGCCCGCGAGACCGCCATCGCCTACGGGCTGGCCCTGCGCGACCCCGCGCTGCTCGACGTACCCGCGCCGAACTCGTTCGGCCACCCGGTGAAGATCTCCGACCCCCGGGGCTGCGACCGCTTCACGGCCCGTACGGTCACCGGACTCGACCCCGAGGCCCGCAGCCCGCTCTGGCTGAGCCGCCGGCTCCAGAAGGCCGGCATGCGGCCGATCTCGCTCGCCGTCGACATCACGAACTACGTGATGCTGGAGCTGGGCCAGCCGCTGCACGCCTACGACCGGACCCGGCTGGAGGGCCCGATCGGTGTCCGCCGCGCCCTGCCCGGCGAGAAGATCACCACCCTCGACGGCGCCGAGCGGGTCCTCGACCCCGAGGACCTGGTCATCACGGACGACCGCGGGCCCATCGGCCTCGCGGGGGTCATGGGCGGCGCCCACACCGAGATCGCCGATCTCACGGCCCACCCCGAGACGGGCGAGGTCCAGGGCACCACCGAGGTGGTCATCGAGGCCGCGCACTTCGACGCGCTCTCCATCGCCCGCACCGCGCGCCGTCACAAGCTGGCCTCCGAGGCGTCCAAGCGCTTCGAGCGCGGGGTCGACCCGCAGGCCACGGCCGCCGCCGCGCAGCGGACCGTCGATCTGCTGGTGCTGCTGGCCGGCGGCTCCGCCGGGGCCGGTGTCACCGAGATCATCGCGCCCTCCGCGCCGCACAGCATCGCCATGCCCGCCGATCACCCCGACCGGGTCGCCGGGGTGGCCTACGGCCGGGAGACCGTCGTACGACGGCTCCAGGAGATCGGCTGCGACGTCTACGGGCAGGACGAACTGGTCGTCACCGTCCCGTCCTGGCGTCCCGACCTGCGCGAGACCAACGACCTCGCCGAGGAGGTCATCCGGCTGGAGGGGTACGAGAACCTCCCCTCGACGCTGCCCACTCCGCCGTCGGGACGCGGGCTCACCGAGCGCCAGCGGCTGCACCGCCGGGTCGGCCGGGTCCTCGCGGGCGCCGGCTATGTCGAGGCGCTGAACTACCCGTTCATCGGGGACGCGGTCCTCGACGCCTTCGGGCTGCCCGCCGACGACGCCCGCCGCCGCACGGTCACGCTCGTCAACCCGCTCTCCGACGAGGAGCCGGCGCTGCGCACCACGCTGCTGCCGGGGCTGCTCGCGGCGCTGCGCCGCAACGACGGCCGGGGCTCGCACGATCTGGCGCTCTTCGAGACGGATCTGGTCTTCCGGCCCACCGGTGAGGAGACCGTGCCGGTACGGCTGCCCGTCGACCGGCGCCCCACCGACGAGGAACTGGCCGGGCTCGACGCCGCGCTGCCCGCCCAGCCGCGCCGCGTCGCGGTCGTCCTGGCCGGGGCGCGCGAGCAGGCCGGCTGGTGGGGCGGGGGCCGCCCGGCCGACTGGGCGGACGCCGTCGAGGCGGCCCGCGCGGTCGCCCGGGAGGCCGGCGCCGGGCTGACCGTACGCGCCGACCGGCACGAGCCGTGGCACCCCGGCCGCTGCGCGGCGCTGCTCGCCACCGTGGACGGCGAGGAGACCCTCGTCGGACACGCCGGGGAGCTGCACCCCCGGGTGGTCAAGGCGCTCGGTGTGCCGGAGCGCACCTGCGCCATGGAGATGGACCTCGATCTGCTGGAGCGGGCGGGCACCGGTGCGCTCCAGGCGCCGCGTATCTCGACCTTCCCGGTCGCCACCCAGGACGTGGCGCTGGTCGTCGCACGGGACGTGCCGGCCTCCGAGGTCGAGCGGGCGCTGCGGGAGGGCGCGGGTGACCTCCTGGAGTCCCTGCGGCTGTTCGACGTCTACACCGGCGAACAGCTCGGGGATGGCCAGAAGTCGCTGGCGTACGCCCTGCGTTTCCGCGCGCCGGACCGCACCCTGACCGTCGAGGAGGCGACGACGGCCCGGGAGGCCGCCGTCGCGCTCGCCGCCGAGCGGACCGGAGCGGTTCTGCGCGGCGCGTAATCGCCAGTGCGTAACACCTGGTCATAGGCCGTCGTTGGACAGACGGCCGTCCCTTGAGGGGCGCCTCCGGACCTCCGGAAGCGCCCCTCACTCATTCGGGTGAGAAGTCCGGGGCGGGTTCGCCAACGCACATGCGTGATCGACACAATCGATCCGGCCACTACGGTCGACGTACGCCCATCGGCTTAACGGCCGGGCGGCCGAAGGGGGCCGACGGATGAATCGGACCAGGGCAGAAGAGACCGCGTCCGAGGACGCCCCAGCACCCTGGGGCGTCGTCGAATGCGCGATTCCGGGCGGTGTGCTCGCCCTGGTGATCACCTGGGAGCTGACCTGCCCGCCCAGCACGCATGACAACGTCGTCGCGCGCATCGTGACCTGCGTGGCCTTTCTGCTGGTCGTGGCGTATCTGCTCAACCGGGTACGGCGGCGGGGGCTGAAGGAGCTGAGCGAGGTACGCGCCGTGGCGCGCGCCGCGCAGGAGGTACTGCTCCGGCCGCTCCCCGCGCGCCTCGACGGACTGGCGTTCTCCGCCCGTCAGCTCTCCGCCTCCCGGCGCGCCGATGTCGGCGGCGATCTGTACGAGGCGGTGGCCACCACCTATGGCGTCCGTGTCGTCATCGGGGATGTGCGCGGCCATGGACTGCCCGCCATCGGAGCGGTCGCCGCGGTCCTGGGCAGCTTCCGGGAGGCGGCCCACGACGAGCCGGGACTCGACGGCGTCCTGCGCAGACTCGACCGGGCCCACCAGCGCCATCTGCGGCAGTCGTCGGGGCAGGAGGCGGCCGGGACCGAGCGCCGAAGAGCCGGCGGCCGGGGAGCCGGCGGCGCGGGACCCGGCGGCCGGGACCGCCAGGACGGCCACCACGGCCACCACGGCCACCACGGCCGGGACGGCCGGGACGGCTGGGACGACTGGGACGGCTTGGACGGCTTGGACGGCTTGGACGGCTGGGGGTACGACGACCAGGAGCCGGAGGGACTGTCGGCCGAGGAGTTCGTCACCGTCCTGCTGCTGGAGATCGGCCCCGACGCGCAGGTGCGCGCGCTCAACTGCGGCCATCCCTGGCCCTATCGGCTCGGCCGGGGCGCCGCGCCCCTCGCGACCGCCGAGCCGCTGCCACCCCTGGGCGCCTTTCCGCTGCCCGCCGAGCTTCCGCTGCAACGGTGCGGGCCGCTGCTGCCCGGCGAGTCGCTCTTCCTGCACACCGACGGTGCCGAGGACGCCCGGGACTCCGCGGGACAGTTCTTCTCCCTGGAGGAGACCCTGACCGAGGCCGCCTCGGGGACGGCGGGGGTCTCGCTTCCGCCCGCCGCGATGGTGCGGCGGGTGCACGCGGCGCTGCTGCGGCACACGGGCGGGCGGGTGACCGACGACATGGCGCTGCTCGTCCTGCGCAACGACCGACCGCCGGTACCGGCGTGGGTGGGGCTGGACCCGGGCGTCCGAGGGGCGAGAAGACTGCCGGGCGGCCGGACACCGGGCGGCCCGACGCCTGGGACGGTCCCACCGGACGAGCGGCTCCCGGACGAGCGGCTCCCGGACGAGCGCCTGCCGGGTGAGCCCGCGCCGACGGCGGACCGGAGACCCGAACGTCAACTTCCCGGTCTCCACCCATCGGGCGATTCTTCACCGGACGCGCGGGCGCCGGATGTGCGTCCGCCGGAGGCGTGTCCGCCGGACTCCCGGGGCAGGGAAGCACGCCCGCCTGAGCAACGGCCGCCGGACACCTACCCGCCGGAGCGATGTGCGCCGGGCCTGGCCGCGTCCGACATGCCCACGTCCGATGGGCCCGCCTCGGACAGGTGCGGGCCGGACGCGTACGCACCCGAGCACCGTCTCCCGGATACGTACGCGCCCGAGCAACGCCCGCGCCCCCGCTCGGGGATGACCGCCGCCACCGGGGTCCGTACGACGTCCTTCCGCCGGTAGGGGGGCGGTATGGCCGGTGCGGCCGGCGCCGCCTGCCCCGCCGCGGAGTGTCAGGCAGGTCGGCAGGGCAGACGGCGCGGTTGCGGGCCACCGCACAGGACGAGGGGGAGTCGGTGGCCCGGCCGCCTCTTTGCGAGGCGATTCAGTCAATCGCCCGCGGGCCCGCGGCGGCAGAGTGCACACGGTGCGGATGCGGGCATTACGTTCACACCCCGTGCGAAGCGCACTACGCCGAGCCCCCGCCGAGGGGCCGGCGGGTCCACGAGGTCCACAGCGGCCGAGCCACCGGAGGGGCATATGCAGCCCAACACCCTGCTCGATTCCCTGCTCGACGAGGCGGGCATCTCCCACGCGGGGCTCGCCGCCCGGGTCAATGAGGCGGGCAGGCTGAGAGGCCTCGCCCTGCGGTACGAACACACGGCCGTGGCGCGGTGGTTGAAGGGCCAGCGGCCACGGGGCCAGGTGCCCGACCTGATCTGCGGTGTGCTGGGCGACCGGCTGCGCAGACCGCTCACCCTCGACGACATCGGGCTGGGAGTGGTGGGGGAGCCCCCGATGGGAGGTGTCACCCCGCTCTCCGGCTTCGTGGAGCGGGCCACCGCGCTCTGGCGCTGCGACGAGCAGCGCAGGCCGCACATAGTGGACGCCCCCGCCGTCACCGGCACACCCGCGGTGATTCCCGTCTGGGAGTGGGAGAACCCCCCGGAGGACGCCGATGTCTCGCGCAGCGGGCGCACGAAGGTGGGCGCCTCCGACATCGAACTGCTCAGATCCGCCAGGGAGCACTACGAGCTGATGTACCGGAGGGCGGGCGGGGTCGCGACCCGCGCCCGGATCGTCCGCTTCCTCAACACGGAGACCGCTCCGCTGCTGCGCGGCGGCTACAGCGATGCCCTGGGCCGTCAGCTCCACCGTGCCACCGGCGGACTGCTGGCCGTGGCCGGAATCTGCGCCTATGACTCCGACGCCCATGGACTCGCCCAGCGCTATTTCCACCAGGCGCTGCGGCTGGCCAAGGCCAGCGGCGACCGGGGGCTCGGCGCCTATGTGATCGCGCTGCTGGTCAATCAGTCGCTGCACATGGGGGAGTACCGCCAGGCCGTCGCCTTCGCCGAGGCCGCGCTGCGGACGGCGGGCCGCCAGATCACCCCCGCGCTCGCCGCCGATCTCTACGCGATGCAGGCCAAGTCGTACGCCCATCTCGGCGACGGCAGCGGCGCGCTGGGGTGCATCGGACGCGCCGAGACGGAGGCCGAGCGCATCAGGCCGGGACACGAACCGGAGGAGACGGGCTACGTCCAGCCGGGGCTGGTGAATGTACAAGTGGCGGAGGCACTGCTCAGTCTGGGGGATCTGGCCGCCGCGCGGGCGCATGCGGCGGCGGCCGTCGACACCCCGGCGCACGATCGCGGCCGGGTGCACCGGCTCGCCATGCTCAGCCATATCGAACTGCGGCAGGGGGAGGTGGACCGGGCCGCGGGAACGGCACGCGAAATGGCGGAACGGGCCCGGGGAATGGAGTCCCAGCGGCTGCGGGACCGGCTGCGCGCCGTGCGCTCGCAGTTGGTGGCCAGCGGATCCACCGTCGCGGAGGCCGCGGCCGAACTGATCGAAGGAGCGCTGCGCGTTCCTCTGTGAGCCCTTCTGTGAGCCCCCTCCGAGCCGCCGTATATGAGAGCCGCTGCTGCGATATTGCCATCAACTTGTCGGAAGGTGGCAGAAACATGCAGTGGACGAAACTTAGCGAACAAACTGTCTATGAAAACCGTTGGTTCCAAGTGAATCTCGCGGATGTCAAGCTCCCCGACGGTCGTCGTCTCGACCACTTCCTCATCCGGCTGCGCCCGGTCGCCGTGGCGACCGTCGTGAACTCCGCCAACGAGGTGCTGATGCTCTGGCGGCACCGGTTCATCACCGACAGCTGGGGCTGGGAGCTGGCCGCGGGCGTCGTCGAGGACGGCGAGAGCGTCGAGGCCGCCGCGGCACGGGAGATGGAGGAGGAGACCGGCTGGCGTCCCGGCCCCTTGCGGCATCTGATCACGGTCGAGCCGTCCAACGGCCTCACCGACGCCCGGCACCATCTCTACTGGGCGGAGGAGGCGACGTACATCGGCCATCCCGAGGACGACTTCGAGTCCTCGCGCCGCGAGTGGATCCCGCTCAAGCTGGTGCCGGACATGATCGCGCGCGGTGAGATCCCGGCCGCCAATATGACGGCCGGGCTGCTGATGCTGCATCACATACGGCTCGGCTGACCGCCATCGGTCCGCCACGCCCCTTCGGCCGGTGTCCGCGCCGCCCTTCGCGCCTGCTTCCGGCGGCCGGGCACCGGTGATCCGCCGGACGGCCCGAGCCAGGGGCAGGGACCGGTATCAGGAGCAGAGGGACCGGTATCAGGAGTAGGGGTAGAAGCCCGCGCCGGTCTTGCGGCCGAGCCGGCCCGCGTCCACCATCCGCTGGAGCAGCGGAGGCGCCGCGTACAGCGGTTCCTTGAACTCCGCGTACATCGAGTCGGCGACCGAGGCCACGGTGTCCAGACCGATCAGGTCGGAGAGCTTGAGCGGTCCCATGGGGTGGGCGCAGCCCAGCTCCATCCCGTTGTCGATGTCCTCGCGGCTCGCGATGCCGGACTCGAACATCCGGATCGCGGAGAGCAGATACGGGATGAGCAGCGCGTTCACGACGAAGCCGGAACGGTCCTGGGCACGGATCGCGTGCTTGTCCAGCACTTCCCGGACCACGGCCTCGGCCCGCTTGATCGTCTCCTCGGAGGTCGTCAGCGCCGGAATCAGCTCGACGAGCCGCTGCACCGGCGCCGGGTTGAAGAAGTGGATACCGATGACCTGGTCGGGACGCGAGGTCGCGACCGCCAGCCTGACCAGCGGGATCGACGAGGTGTTGGAGGCCAGGATGGCGTCCGGGCGGGTCACCACCTGATCGAGTACCTGGAAGATCTCGGTCTTGACCTTCTCGTTCTCCACCACGGCCTCGATGACGAGATCGCGGTCGGCGAATTCCCCGAGGTCGGTGGTGAAGCTGAGTCTGCCGAGCGCCGCGTCGCGCTCCGCCTCGCTGATCTTGCCGCGTTCGGCGGCCTTCGACAGCGAGTTGTGCAGGCGGGTACGGCCGATCTCCAGCGCCTCGCCGGTGGTCTCCGCGACCTTCACCTCCAGGCCGCTGCGGGCGACGACCTCCGCGATTCCTGCGCCCATCTGGCCGCAGCCCACTACGCCGACGCGGGCGATATCGGTCAGGATGTCGGTCACATCGTGCCTTTCACTGGTCCGTGTCCCGGCGGGTCCCCCGTGTGGTTCCGGCGCCCGCCCGGGACAGGACGTTACTCCGCGAGGGTGCCCGGACGACCGGCCGGGGCGGGCATGCCCGCCCCGGCCGCGGGGCATGCCCGGCGGACACGGCGGCCCTCCGGCGACCGGTGGGGGGCCCGTACGGCGGCGGGCGGAAGGACGGCGGGACGGTTCATGACACACATCGGCAGACGCGGGCTGATGGCGGCCGCGGCGGGGGCGGCGGCCGCACTGATGGCGGCGGGTGACGCGGCGGCGGGCGGCATGACGGCGGGCGGCGCGGCCGCCGGTGACGCGGCGGCAGGGGCACACCGGCGGCGCCGTGCCCCGCGCCGGGAGTTCCGCGGGATGTGGCTCGCGACGGTGGCCAACCGCGACTGGCCGTCCAGACCGGGGCTGACCGCCGCGCGGCAGCGTGCCGAACTCGTCGCGCTGCTGGACACGGCCGTGACACGGGGACTGAACGCCGTGGTCCTCCAGGTCAGGCCGACGGCGGACGCCCTGTGGCCGTCGCCGTACGAACCCTGGGCCCAGTGCCTCACGGGCATCCAGGGCAAGAACCCCGGCTGGGACCCGCTGGGCACGGCGGTGCGCGAGGCGCGCGCGCGCGGTCTGGAACTGCACGCCTGGTTCAACCCGTACCGCGTCGCGAACCACACCGATCCGGCGCGGCTGACCGCGGGCCACCCGGCGCGGCTCCACCCCGAGTGGATCCTGCCGTACGGCGGGAAGCTCTACTACAACCCGGGGCTGCCCGAGGTCGGACGCTTCGTGCAGGACGTCGTGCTGGACGCCGTCGCGCGGTACGACATCGACGCCGTGCACTGGGACGACTACTTCTATCCCTATCCGGTCGCGGGACAGGTCTTCGCGGACCACGAGGCGTACGCGCGGTACGGAGCCGGATTCCCCGACCGGGCGGCCTGGCGGCGGGACAACACCGACCGGCTGGTACGGGAGACCGCCGCGCGGATCCGGCGGACCGGGAAGCGGGTGCGCTTCGGGATCAGCCCGTTCGGGGTGTGGCGCAATGCCGCGACCGATCCGCTCGGCTCCGACACCAGGGCCGGTGTGCAGACCTATGACGATCTGCACGCCGACACCCGCGCATGGGTCGAGCGGGGCTGGATCGACTACATCGTTCCGCAGCTGTACTGGTTGGCACAACCGCGTGACGTGCAGGATCCCGCGAACTACACGGTCCTGGTGGACTGGTGGGCGGACGTGGTGAAGGGCACGGGGGTCGACCTCTACGTGGGTGAGGCGCTGTACAAGGTGGGCGATCCGGCGCAGCCGAAGGGCTGGCAGAACCCTGCTGAACTGTCCCGGCACCTTGACCTCTGCGCGACGTACCCGGAGGTGAGGGGGAACATCTACTTCGCGGCGAAGGAGGTCGCCGGCGATCCCTTGGGGGCGGTGTCCATGATCGCTGAGCGCTACCGGCGACAGGGATGAGGGACAAAGGTGCGCATCGACCAGGTGATGGCCGTGCTTCTGGCCAAGCCGCAGTAGCCGGGCGCCGGTGCGTGCCGGTCACAGCATGAATCCACCCGCTACGACGGGTCAGCGGAGTCGTGGCGACACCGAGTGACAGCCCACCCCATGGCAGACCCTCGTACACGTGCGTCGGTCTGATCTCGGCGCGGGGATCACACCGAGCGCGGAGATCACACCGATCCGCGTCACCGTGGTCAGATGGCCGTGCGGCCGCCGTCGACGTTGAGGACGACACCGTTGACGAAGCTGGCGTCATCGCCGGCGAGGTAGGCGATCGCCGAGGCGATCTCGGCCGGGTCGGCGACGTAGCCGAGCGGAGACTGCGCGGCCAGTTCATCCAGCGCGTCGCCCAGAGGCGCCACGAAGGGGGTGCGGGTGGTGCCCGGGCTGACCGCGTTGACGCGTACGCCGGAGGGGCCGAACTCGGCGGCCCAGTTCTTCGTCAGCAGGCCCAGGGCCGCTTTGCAGGCTCCGTACACGGCCATGCCGGGGATGGCGAACTGGCCGGCCATCGAGGTGATGTTCACGATCGCACCGCTGCCGTGCTGTGCCATCGTGGGGGCGATCGCGCCCACGAGGCGGAACGGTACCTTCACGTTGAGGGTAAAATGACTGTCGTACAGCGCCTCGTCGAAACCGGCGGTGGCGCCGAGAGCACCGATCGCGGCGTTGTTGACCAGGATGTCGATCCGGCCCCCGGTCGTCGCCAGCGCCAGCTCGGCGAGATCGTCGGCCGAGCGGGCGTCGGACAGATCGGCCAGGAGAAAATCGGCTTTGCCGCCCGCGGCACGGATCGTGT
The DNA here is from genome assembly GCF_042890865.1 of Streptomyces sp. NPDC002018. Lineage (NCBI taxonomy): Bacteria > Bacillati > Actinomycetota > Actinomycetes > Kitasatosporales > Streptomycetaceae > Streptomyces > Streptomyces sp. NPDC002018. Next base: position 6,229 of record NZ_JBIASO010000011.1, on the reverse strand, counting down.
CCACGACCTCCTCGCCCCGCTGTCGGCCTCGCCCGGTGACCAGTACGTACGCACCCTGGCCGGCCAGGAGCATCGCGGTGGCCCTGCCGATACCGCTGGTCGATCCGGTGACGAGTGCGTTCTTGCCGGCTATGTCCTGCGCGGTTGTCATGGTGGTGGTTCTCCAAGTGAGCGGTAGTCTCGCGGCCGGCCGGCTCGGTCGGCCATGTCCCGCAGTCAACCCGGGCGGTGTCGACGCGGTATCACCGTTGGATCACCACCGAGGTCAGCGGCGTGATCGCGAAGCTCGAGGAGAACACCGATGAGCAGAGGTCTGTCGTTCACCGTTCTCGGCCCGGTGACCGCCCGTCGGCACGGCGTCGAACTCGCTCTCGGGTCGCCGCAGCAGAAGGCCCTTCTGGCCGCGCTGCTGCTGCACGAAGGCGCGCCGATGTCGATCGACGAGATCGCCGACGCCCTGTGGGGCAATGACGTTCCGGCGACGGTCGCCGGAGTTGTGCGGACCTATGTCTACCGATTGCGCCGTGCCCTGGGCGACGGCGCCGGGGCGCCCGTGATCCGTTCGGGGTTCGGCGGGTACGAACTTCCGCTCGAGCCCGGCGAGCTCGACCTCGGCGTCTTCCGCCGGCATGCCGCCGAGGCCGAGTCCGCCCGGCGCTCCGGCGCCGCCGGGCGCGTCGTCGCCGAGTTGCGTGCTGCCCTCGACCTGTTCCCGGGGACTCCGCTGGCCGGGCTGCCCGGCCCGTACGCGGAACGGCAGCGCGACGCGCTGGACCGGATGCGCTCGTCCGCCCGTAACGCTCTGCTACAGGCCGAGCTGGACCGTGGCGGACACGCCTTTGTGGTCGATGAGCTGACCGCCCTGGTCGCGGACCGGCCGTTCGACGAACGGCTGCGCGAGATGCAGATGGTCGCGCTCTACCGCTGCGGGCGCCAGGCCGAGGCGTTGTCCGCGTATCAGGAGGCGCGCCGGGTGCTCGCTGACGAGCTGGGCGTCGATCCGGGAGTGGGGCTGCGAACGCTCCACGAACGCGTTCTGAAGGCCGATCCCGAGCTGGCCGTCGCGCCGAGCGTCGATGAGGAGCTGGTGTCCCGGCCCGTTCCCGCCCCGGCAACGGCGCAGTTGCCGCCGGATCTGAGTGTCTTCTCCGGTCGGGCGGAGCATCTCCGCGAGGCCGTCAGGCTGCACGCCCGGCCGCGGACCGGACCCGGCCCCACGATTGGCCTGGTGACGGGCACCGCCGGGGTCGGCAAGACCATTTTCGCGGTGCATTGGGCCCATGCGGTGGCGGACGATTTCCCGGACGGCCAGGTGTACGTCAATCTCCGGGGATTCGATCCGACCGGCACTCCGACGCCGCCGGACGAAGCGGTGCGCGTCGTCCTGCAGTCGCTCGGCGTCGCCGCTGACCGGCTTCCGGCCCATCTCGACGCGCAGCACGCGCTGTACCGCAGCACGCTCGCCGGGCGCCGTCTGATCCTCTTGCTCGACAACGCTCGCGACGCCCAGCAGCTCCGTCCGCTGCTTGCCGGCGGACCCGGGTGTCTGGTGATCGTCACCAGCCGTGCCCAGTTGGGCGGGATCGTAGCCGTCGACGGTGCTCACCCGATCCATCTGGACCTGCTCACCAAGGCCGAGGCCGTCGATCTGCTCCGGCGCCGGCTGGGCGACCAGCGGATGGCGGCGGAGCCACAGGCGGTACGGGAACTCGTGCGGCTGTGCGCCGGCCTTCCGCTCGCCCTCGCCCTGGTCGCGGCCCGGACCGCGTCGCGTCGCGATTTCAAGCTCCGTGACATCGCGGCCGAGGTCTCCGGCGGCGGTCTCGACGCACTCGGGGCGGGCGACCCGGCAAGTGACGCCCGCAGCGTGTTCTCCGCGTCGTACGCCGCCCTGAGCGAACCCTCGGCGCGGGTCTTCCGGTTGCTCGCGCTGCATCCAGGTCCGGGCATCACCGTCGCCGCTGCCGCGGCGTTGGCAGACGTGCCGCACCGCACGGCCCGCCACGCCCTGCGCGAGCTGGCCGAGGCGGTCCTGCTCCTGGAGGAGCGGCGGCCGGGGCGGTACTGCTGGCACGACCTGCTACAGGCGTACGCCGGCGAGATCGACACCGGGATCGACCGGGCGGACCGCTGGAACGCCGCACGACGCCGGTTCTTCGACCAACTTCTCCGGAGCACGATGAACGCGGCCTCGGTTCTGGACCCGTCCCGCACGCGGTACACCCCGGGCCTCCCGGTCGGCGAAGTCGTGGCGGAGCACCCGGCCGACTACGCCGCGGCGCTGGCCTGGACGGCGCGTGAACACAGGGTCCTGCTGGCCGCCGTCACCGCCGCGGCCACGACCGGGTTCCCCCACCATGCATGGCATCTGGCCCGGGAGCTGGAGACATTCCAGATGCGCGTCGGTGACTGGACGGAGATGACCATGGTCCAGCGGGTCGCGCTCCAGTGCGCCCAGGACGTGGGCGACGTGGTGATGCAAGCCGGGGCACATCACTCCCTCGCCAAGGCGCAGCAACTGCTGGGAGACCACGAGGCCGCCTACGCGGCGGCAGCCGCGGCAACAGGCGAGTACCAGGCCGCCGAGCACAGGCGCGGCGAGGCCGACGCCCTGGGCAGCCTGGGCGACGCGGCCGCCTCACTCAAGCAGTTCGAGAGGGCGGTTCGGCATTACGAGGCCGGCATCGCCCTGCACCACGAACTCGGTGATCTCCTGGAGATGTCGGCCCTCCGCAACAGCCTCGCGCTGGTTCTGATCGAGACCGGCGATTTCGACCGGGCGAGCGCGGTGTGCCAGGAGGCGCTGGCCGGGTTCGAGGCCGTACGGGACGAGCAGGGCACCGCTCGCACTCACGAGACGCTCGCGCTGGTGCGCTCGCGGAAGGGCCGTCCCGAGGCATCGCTGCCCGCGCTGCGGCCGGCGCCGACATCATTCGCGGAGCCGGAGGTGACCTACTTGGTCGCGGAGAGCTTCGCATACGTCGGCGACGCCCACGCGGCCAAGGGCGACACGGCCGCCGCCCTCGACTCATGGCAGCGCGCCAGTGATCTGCTCGCTGAGCTGACCGCTCCGGAGGCGGTCGCACTGCGTCAACGGGTGTCAGGGTGGACGGCGGCCGCAGGCCGTCTTCCCAATTCGACGGCGCACCACGGTTCCTGATCCACCGTCCTCAACGGCCTGCACCCGGGCCGGCTGAGCGGCGTGGACGAGTTGCCCATGCGAGAAAGAGATATGGGCCCATTGGCGTCAGCCCTGTTCAGCGTTCATCGTTCGCGGAGATCGTCGGACAGGACGTGCGAACTCGGTGGACTGGAACTACAGGACGACTGGAACTACAGGACGATGCCAAGGGCGGCCTCGGGGCCGCTGACCGCCAGTGGGTGCGGATCCTGCTTCGACCTGCCGCGTATCCGCCTCAGCCGCCGGTGCCGGGGAAGATCCGCACCAGCAGGTCGTGGAAGGCGCGCCGCTGCGGGGCGTCCAGCTGTTCCAGCGCGGTGAGGTTGGACATCATCTCGGCCCGGATCCGCCGGATCGCCTCGGCGCCCTCGTCGGTCACCCCGACGTTCTTGATACGCCGGTCGTGCCGGTTGACCTCCCGGTGGACGAGCCGGCGGGCCTCCAGGCGGTCGACGATCCCGGTGACGTTGGAGGCGTCGCAGCCCAGCAGTTCGGCCAGCGCGCGCATCGACCTCGGCTCCCGGAGCAGGCTCAGCATCTTGCCCTGCATGAACGTCAGGCCGTGCTCCGCGGCGACGAGGGCGAAGTTCCGGTAGTAGTCGGCGGCGGCCTCGGCGAACTGCTCCATGAGCTGGGCCGGCGTCGGGGTGGGGGTGGGCGAAGAGCCGGCGGCGGAGGTGCCCGCGGGCGTCGGCGGAGCGGCGCTCGTCGAGGAGGCGGTCGGGGAGGCGTGGGTCATGGCACCAGTGTAAGGGATATTGCTTGACAACCTCAATCATTGAGAGTTACCTTCGATTTATTACTTGACTTATTCAATCATCGAAGGGTTCAAGCGCCTGTGGGTTCCCCGGCACCCGCCGCCCTTACCCACCCCGCTCTCGCGCCGCCCGAAGGGGAAACACCATGACCTCAGCACTGTTCGTCATCACCGGCGCCGCCCACTGGACGCTCGCCGACGGCACGGCGCACCCGACCGGCTACTGGGCCGAGGAACTCACCGAACCGCACCGGATCTTCAGCGAGGCCGGATTCGAGATCAGCTTCGCGACACCCGGTGGCGTCGTGCCGGCCGTCGACCCGGCCAGCCTGGCCGCCGCTGCCAACGGGGGTCAGCGGCGGGCCGACGAGATCGCCTGGTACCTGGACTCCCTCAAGGCCGGGCTGAGCGGTGCGACGGCACTGGCGGACGTCGACCCGGACGACTACGACCTGGTCTTCTACCCCGGCGGCCATGGCCCGATGGAGGACCTGGCGGTCGACGAGGACTCCGGCCGGATCCTGACCCGCACCATGCGGTCCGGCAGGCCGCTGGGCATCCTGTGCCATGGCCCGGCCGCCCTGCTCGCCGCCCACGACACGGACGGTGGCTGGCCGTTCGCCGGCTACCGGATGACCTCGTTCAGCAACGCGGAGGAGCGCGAGGCAGGGCTGGCGGAGCAGGCGAAGTGGCTGGTCCAGGACCGGCTGGTGGGACTGGGCGCCGACTTCGCCGAAGGCCCGCCGTTCGCTCCGCACACCGTCGTCGACCGCAACCTGTTCACCGGCCAGAACCCGGCCTCCTCCGCCGGCCTCGCGCACGCCCTGGTCAAGGCGGTCCGACCGTCGGAGAGCATCGGCTCGGTCGTCGCTGGGCTGCGCCGCACCTTCGCGTCCGGCCGGACCAAGCCACTGGCCTGGCGACTCGGCCAGCTGGCGGCCCTTCGCGCCCTCCTGACGGAGCAGGGAGAGGTCCTGCGGGAGGCTCTCCACGCCGACCTGGGCAAGAGCCCGACCGAGGCCGACCGCTACGAGATCGGCTACATGATCGGCGAGATCGACCACACCGTGCGGCATCTGGAACAGTGGTTGGCCCCCAAACCTGCCGCCGTCCTGGACCGGTTCCTTCCCGCGCGGGCGCGGGTCGTCCGGGAACCGCTCGGCGTGGTGCTGGTGATCGCCCCGTGGAACTATCCGCTGCAGCTGGCCCTCACGCCGCTGATGGGCGCGCTGGCCGCCGGGAACGCCGTGGTCGTCAAGCCCAGTGAGCTCGCTCCGGCCACCTCGGCCGCCATAGCGCGCCTGCTGCCGCGCTACCTGGACCCGCAAGCGGTCGGCGTCGTGGAGGGTGGCGTGCCGGAGACCACCGCCCTACTGGAGCAGCGCTTCGAGCACATCTTCTACACCGGCAACGGCACGGTCGGCCGGATCGTCCTGGCCGCCGGGGTCAAGCACCTCACCCCGGTCACACTGGAGCTGGGCGGCAAGAGCCCGGCCGTGGTCGAGCCCGGCGTCGATCTGGCGGCCACCGCCCGGCGGATCGCGGCCGGCAAGTTCCTGAACGCCGGCCAGACCTGCGTCGCTCCGGACTACGTGCTCGCCATCGGCGACACCGCCGCCGGCCTGGAGGCCGAGCTGTCCGGCGCCGTCACGGCGCTGTACGGGAACGACCCGGCGACCAGCCCGGAGTACGGACGGATCATCAACGAGCGGCACTTCGACCGGCTGGCCGCTCTGCTGACCGACGGACGGATCGTCACCGGCGGTGACCACGACCGGTCGAGCCGCTACCTGGCTCCCACCGTGCTCGCCGACGTCGCCCCCGACGCCCCGGTGATGCGGGCGGAGATCTTCGGACCGGTACTGCCGATCATCAAGGTGCCCGACCTGGACGCCGCGATCGCCTTCATCAACGACCGGGACAAGCCACTGGCGTTGTACGCGTTCACCGAATCCGAGCCGACCAAGCGGCGTCTGATCGAGGAGACCTCTTCCGGGGCCGTCGCCTTCGGACTGCCGGTCTCCCACCTGGCCCTGCCCGAGCTGCCCTTCGGCGGCGTCGGTGAGAGCGGTATGGGGCGCTATCACGGCGAGTACTCCATAGACACCTTCAGCCACTCGAAGGGCGTCCTGGACAAGCCCATCAGCTAGGACTTGTCCGGTCGATCATGTGCGGAGCCAGATGGTGAGGGCTGCTGCTGTTGCGGTGCCGAGGAAGATGTAGCCGCGCTTGTCGTATCGGGTGGCCACGGCCCGGTGCTGTTTCAGCCTGTTGATGGCCCGTTCGACGGT